>VBAO01000180.1:0-5000 GCA_005883865.1 Candidatus Segetimicrobium genomatis | reverse complement strand
GCTGGATCATTCGCGGTGGCGGTCAATTGGGTGGCCCACGCGAAGCATGTGTGCAGGGGAGTCCCGGTGTTGAAGAACGAACCCTGCCAATAGAAATTGTATGGTCCACCAAAAATCCAGTCCTCATTGTACCGCATAAAGCTCTCGAACCCACCAGCGTAATATTGGGAGGGCCAGGTGTAGGCCCCACAGGCGATGCCGCGAGGGCTCGTGGGACACCAGGTGCTGTCGGTGCCGGCGAGGATGGCGACATTCAGAAGTGTGTCCTTCGCCGCGTATCCCATCTCCCTGTTGGGGCTCGTCGACATGGGGATATTGGTGCTGTGCTCGTCGATGGGGCGGTACACTCCTACCCCTGCCCACTGGGTCAAACCCATCTGGAGATACGTGCTGGAGGAGCCGGGGGTGGGGCAGGTTTTGGCCGGAGAGGCCGTCTGGATCCAGGCGCAGGACAAGAAATTGAACGTATCGGCGGCGACCGATACGGGCTTCTTAAAGGTCGGCGTATCGGGGGTGGGGGAGCCGCAGGTAGGCGGGACCGTGAGGCTGACACCGCTCACATTGGGCTGGGGGCAGTCGAAGTCGCCCACAAGATACATCGCCTGATCCGTGGCGAACGCAACCCCCGGATCCGTTGAGCCGTAGCGGGCACGCGCCGCATCGAAGATCCGCACCGCGTAGTTGTTGGCCCCGCCGGAATTCGGCCCTTTGACGGAGAGAAAGACGACCAGCCCACACGGGGTTGCCGGACAGTTGCCGGCGGTGCCCGAGGGACTGAACAAGATATTGGCGTAGCTCAGGTTCCACTCTTCCAGCCCGATCCAGTCGATGTTCAGGATGTAGAGGGGCTTCCCCTCGCGCCAGCTGAAAAAGCCCCCGTACCGGTAATCGTAGCAGTAGTTGGCTGACGTGATGACATCTCTGGGATTGCGGTTCGCGGTGCAACCACCCGTGCCACTCACGGGGAACGCCTGGCTATAGTTGCTGCCGGTTGCGTAGCCGACGGTGGAGCCGCTGGAGGTGCCTTCGCAGTTGGGGCTCAGTGATGATCCCCCGTTCGTCCAGCAGTTCCATTTGGTGTTCGAAGTCTTCGGGACATCCGTGTAGGTGATGATCCCGGGGTTGGTTTGCATCAGGGTCACCAGCCAGGACGTCTTGGTGCTATCGACACTCCCGTCGGCGTTAAGTACCCTCACCGGGTACAGGGGGGGCCCGACGCTGCCGCTCTTCAGCTGCGTCATGGCGGCCGTCAGGTCCAGGACGATCCGGACATCCGCCCGCTGCCAGTAAGTGCCCGTCTGCCCGCCCGAGCAGGCGTTCCCGGCGGTGCTGGTGGTCCAGGGGGTGCAGACAACACCCGCCTCGCTCGGGAGATTGATCGTCTTGAGGCCGGTCTGGATCCGGCCGTTAAACGTGTTGATCTCGCTCTGCGGGACCTGCCGGGGCGGATTGGAAAAATTGGTGTTACAGGCGTCGGCTGGAGAGCTCGCCCCGAGGGCCTGAAGGTTCGTGCTCCCCCCGTCCAGCGAGATCTGGACTTCGCCTCTGTTGCCAGTGTTAAACTTGCGGCCGCGGGTGAGCGGTACCGTTCCGGAGATCCCGCTCCCGACGATCGTCAGCTGGCCCAAGAATTCCGCGCCTGGGGGGCAATGCTCTTCGCTGAGGTACAGATCCCCGTTCGTGTGCATCCTGCCGTTGAAGACAGCGGTCGTTTCGCCGGGGGCCACCTCCAGGTCGTTCGCATAGAAGCCGAGGAACTGGAACACCGGAATGAAGCGCGCCTGAAACTGCGTGTTCACATTCGCTTCCGTATACCCCTGCGCGTTGACCGCCTGCGACGTCAGGTTGTACGTGTAGACGTCGGCGTTCAACCCCGCGTACGGATCACCGGCCGGCAGCCTGAGCGGTTGATACGTCTCGGTACAGGACCCCGGCGTGCCCCCCGGCACGCTCAGCGTGTAGGTGACCGTCCGGCCGCTGATCGCCACCGTCTGCGCATTGCAGTTCGTCGGCAGCCCGAAGTTCAGCATCGCCGTCTGCACTTGGGCCGCCCCCGCATTGAGCCCGGCCTCCGCGGCGTTCAGCCCCGCCACGTTCTTCTGGAACCCCACCCGCAGCTCGGTGTTGCGGTCCACCGCGACGAGCATGAACGCGCCCACCGCGGCCAAGACGACGATGATCAGCAGGACCGAGATGAGCGCGACGCCGGTTTCCCGGCGCGCGAGCCGTGCCGGCATGAGTTTCCCCCTTACAGTCTCGTGATCATGAACACGAAGTTCCGGGGCGTGATCTGGAAGATCTCGCTCAAGTGCAGGTATCCATCCCCGCCGGCCCCCCGCACCCGGCCGGTCGAGCGGGCGCCCAGGATCACCGTGACGCTCCGCACGAGTTGCCAGTCGGCCGCGCTGCCGGGCAGGTTGACGACACACAGGTTGGGAGACCCCCCGGTCTGCGCATCACACGACGGGGAGGCCTGGTACACGCGGTTCAGGGTATAGGTGATGCCTAGCTTCTCAATCCCCTTCGCGATCGGCGTCGCGGCGGTATTCAGCGTGGTCATGGTGAGAGTGGGAACGCCTCCGATCGTGGTGATCTGGTACATTCGCTGCTCGAGCCCGTACACCGAACTGTACCCGTTCGTGCTATCCGCGCTGTAGTTCTGCGTGATGGTATACGGTGCGGGCGGCTTCGGGGTGACGGCGAGGGTTTTTGCGGCTGCGTTCACGCTCAGGACCACGAAAGGCTCGCCGCGGGGAGGAAGGCTGTTGGCCTGATAGATGTACGCATACATCCCCGCCGCAAAGTTATTCACATTGTCCAGGGAGATCGTGGTACACGCGTTGCAGGGGTTGAGGGCGATGAGCGTCCCGATGGCGCACTTGGTGTTGCTCTGCACGGTAAGGGTATCCGTGCCGGCCCCGCCACTGTAGGACCCGTCCAGAGGCTTGAAGTTGGCCGGTGGAGTGGTCGCGCTCGGCAGCAGGCAGGTCCCCGTAAGCCGCACCTCGCGGTAGAACTCCTCGACCCCGGTCCTCAGGTTCTGCTGGGCCGCAAGCCGTGCGTCTGAATCCGTCCATCCGCGGACCACGAACACGAAGGCGGACCCGACCGCGAGCACCACGATCGAGGTAATGGAGAGGGCTACGAGCACCTCGGTGAGGCTAAAGCCGGCGGGCCGCCTGTTACTGAAGGCCGGTAAGGAGCGTCTCGGTGTCATATCTCTTGACACCTCCTCCACCCCACGTCACCGCTACATGGATACGGTTGACGTTCGGCGCCGGGTCGCTGATCGTGGTCGTCCGCGTCACCGTATACACATCGCTCCCCACGGTATACGTCGTCACAATATTGCCCGCGGTCATGGCCGCGAAGCTCAGGTCGCGCGCCCGCTCGATCTCTTGTCCGGCCAGCGCAGCGGCATCGGTTCCCCTTTTGCTGAGCGAGCCCTGGCCCGTGGCCATCACCATCAGGCCGCTCGCCGCGCCAACACCAGCAGCCATCAGGACCACCGCCACCAGCACCTCAACGACGGTCAACCCATCCTCTCCGCGCCTTCCCCCGATCCTCATGGCTGGTCCACCATCCCCGCCGCGTTGACCGTCACCGTCTTGGTCCACCCCCGGGCAACGTCTTGCAGGGTGAACGTCAGCGGGGGCGTCCCCACGAACCCGCCCCGGGTGTCGAATTCGGCGGCCAGCCCCTGGGTGCCGGCGGGAAAGGCGACGTTCTGCCGCAGTGTCACCGTCCGGACTACGGTCGGGGAGCTCCACCAGGACATGCCGATCAGCTGTCCCTGCTCGATCACATATTGGTACGGCGTCCCCGAAAGCACCCGCAACCGGTAATGGAGGTTGCGGTCCAGCGCCCATTCGCGGGTGACTCGCAGGTTCAGCGCAAAATCCTGGCGATCACCGGCAAGGTTGAGCGGACGGGACGTCAGCGTCGTCATCGCGAGGACCACGGCGATCGCTCCGATCGCCACGGCCATCACGATATCCATGAGCCCCAAGCCTCGGGATCCCCGGGCGTGTCTCATACTCCCCCCACCATCCGTCTCTTATATGCCCGCCTCCTAACGGAACATGGACATGCAACTTGCTGATCATCGCACCCGTCATCCGGATGAGGGACCACTTCGTCAGTCCCGATGAATCCCGACTATCATCTTTGCGAGAATGTGATGGGAACTTCTGGGAGAGGATTTCGTCATTTTCCGCGCCTCGGACGTTAGGGCCAGGGGGGGAGACGTCGAAACGGTGGAGCCCATCGCGGGGCCGCGGGGCGGCGGGGTCAGTGCCTGAAGTGCCGGATCCCGGTCAGCACCATCGCGATCCCGGCGGCGTCCGCCGCGGCCGTGACCTCCGCATTCCGGACCGAGCCGCCCGGATGGATCACCGCGGTGACCCCGGCGTGGATCGCCACCTCGAGCCCGTCGGGAAACGGGAAGAACGCCTCAGACGCCATCGCCGCGCCTCGAGCGCGCTCGCCCGCCTGCCGTGCCGCCAGGCGGACCGATTCGATGCGATTCATCTGGCCGGCGCCGACCCCCACGACCTGACGGTCGCGCGCGAAGACGATGGCATTCGAGCGGACGTAGCGGCAGACCGTTGCAACAATCAGCTATTTGCCGGACAACAACACCATTCTTGTATTGCTGAATTGATAGCCGCAGCATCTTGGGCACCGGCCGAGCTCGACGGACCCTCAAGGCTTCAAGGACAGCACCCGTGAGGAAAACACCATGAACGGCTAATAATTGCAGTTGACATAAGAAGAACAGTCGAAGTCTGACGAATTATAGCACTGGCAGTCACAGAGGTTGAGGAGAGGGTAATTGCTTGGGCAACAGCCACCACCCTGGCACGCATTGGTACGGCACTCGCAATAACCCGACGAGCACCTGTCGGAGTTGCAGTATGCGAACGCGGGTACGGGTAGCGATGCCAGAACACCTAGCACCGCCCCACTGGCGAGAATAGTCAGGGCGTGACGCCTAGTTG
>VBAO01000179.1 GCA_005883865.1 Candidatus Segetimicrobium genomatis | reverse complement strand
AGCGTGTCGTCAAGCACGAGTCCGTGGAGGTGTCTCCGATGGAGCCCGCGGCGGTTGAGGCTCTGCAGAACCGGGTTCGAAAGCTGGAGCGGCTCATGAAGCTGACGACAATCGCCTGGGTGCTCGCGACGATCCTGCTGGCCGTCCTGACGCTCACCGTGCGGCAGGTGACCTCGTTCCGCGTCCTGCGGGGCCGGGGGCTCGAGATCGTCGACGCGGCGGGCCATCAACGCATGCGAATGGGAATGACGCGGGACGGCGCGTCCGTGCTCCGGCTCTATGACGGCACGGCGAAGGAGCGTCTCGGCCTGTTCGTCGACGGCAGCGGCGCGACCGGGCTCATCCTCTTCTCCAAGGGCCAGGAGCTGTTCACGGCGCCCTGAGGGAGGAGGCCCATGCTGCGCACCAGGATCTGCGACCTCTTGAAAATCGACCACCCCGTCGTGCTCGGCGGGATGGCGTCGGGTACGAACCCCGCGCTCGTCGCCGCCGTCACGGGATGCGGTGGGCTGGGGATCCTGGGCGTGACGTTCATGACCCCCGAGCAGCAGCGGGCGGACGCCGGCCGGATCCGCGAACTGACGAGGGGACCGTTTGGGCTCAACCACCTGCTCGCCTTCGCGACCGAGGACCGGTACGCCGCGACCCTCGAAGCGCGGCCGCGCGTGGTCTCGACCGCGTGGGCCTGGGCCGATCAAGACCTGCGCCCGTACTTCGACCGGGCGCATGAAGCGGGAGCGTTGGTGATGCACATGGTCTCGACCGTTCCCGAGGCGGTGCGCGCGGTCGGCGCCGGGGCGGACATCGTCGTCGCGCAGGGAACCGAGGGCGGCGGTCACGTGGGGTGGATCAGCACCCTGCCGCTCGTGCCGCAGGTGGTCAGGGCGATCGAGCCGGTGCCGGTGCTCGCCGCCGGCGGGATCGCCGATGGAGCCGGGCTTGCGGCGGCGCTGGCGCTCGGCGCCGAGGGGGTCCTCATCGGGACCCGGTTTCTCGCCACCCCTGAAGCCCCGGTCCCGGCGGGGTACAAGCAGGCGATCCTCGCCAGCGACGGCCACAACACGCTGCTGACCGAGGTCGCCGACATCGCGTTCGGATTGGTTTGGCCCGGCGCGATGTCACGGGTTGCCCGGAACCGGTTCGTCGAACGGTGGGCCGGACGCGAATGGGAGGTCCGCCAGCGGCGGCACGAGGTCGCCCGCCAGTTGCGCGCCGCGCGGGAGCGCGACGACGCGGAGGAGTTAAATCTTCAGATGGGTCAGGCGGCGGGATTGATCACGGAGATCGCCCCCGCCGCCCGCATCGTCCGCGAGATCGTCGCGCAGGCCGAGCAGATCATCCGCGACCGGCTTCCCAGCCTGCTGGCCGACTGAGCCTCCGCGCTAGGCGATCGATGAGACCGGCTGGCGGAGCCGACTCCGGGCTACCAGGTAATCGACGAGCGCCGCGTACGGGTTGAACCCCACGACGCGGACGGCGTCGGTGACGAAGTTCGAGAGCGCGTTGATGTCGTAATAGGACACGTCGCCGTCCCGGTCGTTCACCAGATACTCGACGCCGCCGAGATCGAGGCGGGCGGCGCGGGTGATCGCCACGACGTCCTGGACGACCGCCTCCGGCGGGGTATAGCCTTCCACTTTGAGCGCCACTTTGGGCAGGTCGATTGGGCACAGATCCGCCGAGGGCGCCTGGGCTGGGGCGGCCGCGCCGGTATCAGGATGACAGATGTCGGCCGGGCAGAGGTTGAACCCCGCCTCGGGGTTCGGGTACACCTTGATCGCGTAGAGGAACCGGCCGTCGAGGACCTCGACGCGGACGATGTGCCCGCCGCGGGCGGGAAGAAATTCCTGGACCAGCCCGATGTGGTCGATGCCGGGGGACAGCAGGCCGGCGTCCACCGTGCGCGTCAGGGCCTCGGGGGTCTCGAACCGCTGCATCCCGGCTCCGCTCCCGCCGATGTTCGGCTTGACGATGACGGGGAAGTCGAGGCCGGCCGCCGCGGCCGGCGCCTGGGACGGATGATTGATGACCCTGGTTCGGGGAGCCCGCAGGCCCAGGCGCTGGAGCAGGAGGACCTGGGCGACCTTCGAGATCTCCAGGGTAAAGGCGTCCGAGCCGTTCACCACATCGGCCCCGGCCGTCTCCAGGTAGCGGAGGAACTCGCGCCCGTAGGCAATGGCCTGTCCGTGGCCACGCAGGTACGCCGATGGGCTCAGGCGGTTGAGCACGAGGGACCATGGGACGGCCCGGCGGTCGGGATCGAACGCGTGAGCGCTCAGGTCGATGCGGTCGTGCGGGATTTCCCGGCGGTCCAGCTCCGCGAAGAGCGGCGCGAACCACGCGGGGTGTTCGTACACCACGCCAAAGCGAGGCTCGGGTGAGCTCATCATATCCTCCATAGCTTGTTATAGTCGGAAAGACCGGCGGACGCGGAGGCGCTTTACCTCCGCGGAGGACAGATGCACTCGCGAGGGCGCTGTCGCGGGTCCCAGATCAGCAACATATCGCTTGCGATCCTATCAAATGGCGCCGGCGGGCACAAGGAGGGCAGGAGCCCGGAACGAGGTTCCCGAAGAAACGACCGCTCCTGGTACACACCGCTCGATCGCCACGATTCTGACCCCAGTCCAAGTCCTCGAAGGGGGGATGTATATGGTGGACTCCAAGGTTCCGCGGCGGCGGCTGCTCCGAACGGGGTTATTTCTTGGTGCGGGAGCTGCGCTCGGCGGCGGGTGGATGACCGGCCCGGAGAAGACGGCCGGCCTCCTTCCCACGGCGGCGGCGGCCTCGATGACTCCGGTCAAGGGCGGCACGCTCAAGGTGGCGCAGGTCGGCGACCCGCCTACGCTCGACATCATGGCGTCGACGGCGGACGTCGTCACGAACGATACCCAGGCCATCTTTGAGGGCTTCTTCGCGCTGGACGCCAACGGCAATGCGCAGCCGGTGCTCGCCACCGGAGCGCAGTGGTCGAACGGGAACCTGACCCTCACCCTGCCCCTGCGTACCAACGTGCTGTTCCACAACGGCGCTCAGATGACCGCCGCCGACGCCGCCGCCTCGTTCCAGCGGTGGCTGCGGCTCGCGCCGCTCGGGCAGTCGGCCGCCTCCGCCGTCAAGGAAGTGAGCGCGCCGGATTCGCACACGCTGGTCGTCCAGCTCTCCCGGCCGCTCGGGCTCCTCCCCGTGTACCTGGCGAGCGCGAACGCGATGGCCGCGGTGATGCCCCGATCCATCCTCGAGAAGTACGGCGACAAACCGGTGCAGGAGTACATCGGCACGGGGCCCTACATGTTCAAAGAGTGGAAGCCCGACGCCTACCTCCGGCTCGTCCGGTGGGACAAATATGCCCCGGTGAGGCAGGCGGCCAGCGGATACGCCGGCCAGCGGATCGCGTACGTGGACCAGGTCACCATCTTCCCGGTGCCCGACGTGAACACGCGCCTCGCCGGGATGAAGTCGGGCGAATACGACCTCGCGTTCTCGGTGCCGCCGGACCAGTATGCACAGGCGAAAGCGACTCCCACCCTTCGCGTGGCGTTCCTCAAGCCGAGCGAGTGGTTCATCTTCAACCTCAATAAGAAGGGCCGGATGTTCACCGACCTGAAGATGCGGCAGGCCTTTCGCAAAGCGCTCGATCACCGCCCCATCATGGAAGCCGCCTTCGGCCCGCAGGAGTTTTGGAGCATCGCCTCACCGACGATCGGCTATTTGGCCTACCAGGATGACAAGACCGGCGCGGACGTCTTCAATCACCAAGACATCCCCGGCGCGAAGGAGCTCCTCAAACAGGCCAACTACAACGGGCAGCCGCTCGTGTGGCTGACGACGAAGAACTACGACTACATGTACAAGGGCGCGCTCGTCGCCAAGTCACAACTCGAAGCCGCGGGCTTCAAGGTCGACCTGCAGGTGATGGACTGGGCGACGCTCGTCCAGCGGCGGGGGCAGCCGGACGTCTACGATGTGTTTCAGACCGGGATGGGGGGCGCGCCGGCCATTCCGCCGGCGATGGACGCGTTTGTCGTCGACAAGTGGCCGGGGTGGTGGTCGAACCCGAAGAAGGACGAGGCGATGCAGAAGTTCGAGGGCAGCGTGAGCCTCGCCGACCGCAAGGCGGCCTGGTCGGAGGTCCAGCGGTTGTTCTACGAGGACGCCGTGGCGATCAAGGTCGGGGACTTCTACGACTACTTCATCATGCAGAACAAGGTGCAGGGCTTCACGGCGGTCGACTTCCCGCCGTACTGGAACATCTGGCTCGGCAGCTAGCGCGTCTCGAACCCGCGTACCGCGCAGGCGTCCGACCCGCCTGGGCGGTACGTGTGTCTTTCCCGGCGGCTGCCCGGCGGCCGGTCGCGCGGACGCGGCGGGGGGCGGATCCCCTCGCCGGCCCGCGATCGACGCTCTGCTCCCGTGACCCCGGAGGCGGTCTGTGGCGAGGTTCATAGTACGCCGTCTTGTGTCGGTCGTCCCGGTGCTCCTCCTCGTCGCCGTGTTCGCGTTCTTCCTCGTGCACCTCACGCCCGGCGACCCCGCGGCCTACATGCTCGGGCCGCTGGCCACGCCGGCGCAGATCGACCAGCTCCGGGAAGCCCTCAACCTCAACGTCCCGCTCCCGATTCAGTTCGAGCGGTGGTTTCTCGGAGCGCTGCAGGGCAACCTGGGAGAGTCGCTCTTCATGTCCATCCCGGTGCCGCTTGCGATCTGGCAGCGCACCGAGCCGACGTTCCTCCTGACCCTGATGGCGGTCGCCATCGAGGTCTTGATCGGCGTGTCGGCCGGTGTGGTGGCGGCCACCCGGCGCAACACCTGGGTCGACCAGCTGGCCATCGCGTTCACGTCGCTGGGGCTTTCCATCCCGAGCTTCTGGCTCGGTCTCAACCTGATCTTCTTCTTCGGCGTCAATCTCCGCGTGCTGCCGGTCGCCGGGTACGTCCCCCTCGGCGTCAGCTGGATCGGCGCGATTCGGTCGCTCCTCATGCCGGCGTGCGCGCTGGGGTTCATCAGCTCGGCCCTCGTGGCCCGGATGACCCGCGCCAGCATGCTGGAGGTCCTCTCGCAGGATTTCGTGCGCACCGCCCGCGCGAAGGGCGTGGCGGAGCGGGGGGTGATCTGGCGTCACGCCCTGCGGAATGCGATCCTGCCCGTGATCACCGTCGTCGGGAACAGCTTCGCCATCCTCCTCGGCGGACTGGTCGTCACCGAGCAGGTCTTCGCCATCCCCGGCGTCGGGTTGCTCGTCATCCACGCGGTCCTGCACCGCGACTATCCCGTGATCCAGGGTGTCCTCCTGTACATCGTGACGCTCTACGTGTTTATCAACGTCGGCATGGACATCGTGTACGCGCTCGTCGATCCACGCATCAAGTTCGGATGAGCGTCGAGCGGACGGTCGCCATCCCCGGCGGCGGGGCCGCGCGGCGTCTGCGCGCCCTGCGGCGGCGGAGCCTCTGGCAGCTGTTCCGGCGCAGCCGCCCGGGGATGGCCGGCGCGGTCCTGGTGGCGATCGTCGTCGGGGTGGCGCTGGCCGCGCCGTGGATCACGCTGAGAGATCCCCTCGCGCTGAATCCCGCCGTGCGCCTCCGGGCCCCGGCGGGGGCGTACTGGTTTGGCACCGATGACTTTGGCCGCGATCTGTTCAGCCGGGTCGTCTACGGCTCACGGGTGTCCCTGGAAATCGGCACGCTGGTCGTCCTCGCGAGCGGCGCCCTCGGGATCCTCGCCGGGATCGCCGCGGGGTATTTCCGTCTGGCGGACGCCGTGATCATGCGGATGGTCGATGCGCTGCTCGCGATTCCGCCGGCCCTCCTGGCCATCGCCCTCATGGCGGTGCTCGGAGCGCGCGTCAGCAACGTGGTCGTGGCGTTGACGATCGCCTACGTGCCTCAGCTCACCCGCGTCGTCCGCTCGCAGGTGCTGGTGCTTCGGGAAACGATGTTCGCCGAAGCCGCCAGGTCGGCGGGGGCGTCGGATCGACGGATCGCGTTCCTGCACGTGTTACCCAACGCGTGGTCGGTCGTGATGATCCAGAGCACCGTCACGTTTGCCGACGCGGTGCTGACGGAAGCGGGGCTCAGCTATCTGGGGGTCGGCGAGCCGCCGGGGGTGCCGTCGTGGGGGAACATCCTCAGCGACGGGCGCAATTACATGGTCCAGGCCCCATGGATGACGCTCTTCCCCGGGTTCGCCATCGTCGTGTGCGTCCTGGGGCTCAATCTCCTGGGGGACGGTCTCCGGGACGTCCTCGATCCGCGGTTCCGGGAGTGGTAAGGGGGGACGGGTCGCCCGGAGCGCCGGGCGGTGTCATGCTCCGCGCGTCCACGCCCGCCGGAGGAACCGGAACCAGTTGCCGTGCATGATGGCGTCGACGTCGCCGGCTCCATACCCGCGCTGCGCGATCAGTCCCGGAACCTTCTGGAGATCGGCGATCGTGTCCAGGTCGTGGGGGGACCCTTCGCGGCCGAATCCCCCGTCGAGATCCGTGCCGATGGCGGCGTGACGGCTCGACCCCGCGATCTGGCAGATATGGTCGATGTGCCGCACGACATCCGCGAGTGTGATGTTCGCGTTGCTGTCGCCGTGCCTCCACCCGGACGTGATCATCCAACAGTCCAGCGCGGCGCCAATGACACCGTCGCGCCGGACGATGGCGCGGATCTGGTCGTCGGAGAACTGCCGCTGATGGGGTGTGAGGGCGCGGCAGTTGTTGTGGCTCGCCAGGACCGGGCCGGGATAGTGGTCGAGCGCCTCCCAGAAGGCCTCGTCGGAGCAGTGCGTGAGGTCGAGGGTGACCCCCAGGCGCCCCATCTCGGTAAGGAGCGACTTCCCCAGGCCGGTCAGCCCAATCTCGGTCCCGGTCCCGCCGGCGTACCGTCCCGGCCCGAAGTGACTGAGTTCGAGGAGGCGAAGCCCGCCCTCCCACCACTCCTGCAGCTGGGCCGGTTCGAGGATGGGGTCCGCCCCTTCCATGCTGATGACGAATCCCAGGCGGGGCGTGGGCCCGATCTCCTCGGCTCCGTCATGTGGATGCGCCGCGTCCCACGCCGTCCACTCGGCGATGTGCGCATCGAGCTGCCTCGCATCGCGGATCAGACGCACGTGGTCTTGGCGTTCCAGGGCATGATAGTACGCCAGTTGCCCTTTCGCGGTCCCGTAGGCCTGTGCGGGGGCGGCGAAATCGAGGTGGGGCTCGGGGCGCCCCGTGGCCCGTGCAAGGACGGTGGCGAAGCTGAGCGCGACCCGGCCCCGGCGCATTTCCGGGAACGCCACCGTGCCCTGCCCGCGTCCTTTGCCCGGGGTGGACTCCTCTTGCGCACGGATCGTGTAGACTGACCTGAGGAGATCGCGATTCCACTGGAGGGCGTTCCATGAGAGGTCGAGGTGGCTATCCGCGATGAGCACGCCGTACTCCCCCCTGCGGGCAAGCAGGGACCGGGCACGGATAGGGGCGGCCCGGGCCCGGTCCCGGTTCAATCAGGTACATTCAATGGGCTCGGTCCATCGCCTGCACGCGGCCGCCCTCCGAGGCGGGCTATGAAGGTCACGGCCATCCGGACCTATGGGGTGCGCGTCCCCCGGCGAAGGGTCTTCGTGAGTGCGCTCGGCGCCCATCCCGTCTCCGAATACGGCATCGTCCTTGTCGAGACGGACGAAGGCATCGAGGGGATCGGGGAAATCTCCATGATCTGGAATGGGGGCGGCCTCTTTTTGTGCGAGACCGTCCGCCAGCTCCTGGCCCCCGTGGTGGTGGGCCTTTCGCCCTTTGATGTGGTGCAGGCCCTGAAGCGCATGGATGCCGCGGTCCAATTCTCTCGCGCCGCCAATCCCGCCAAGGCGGCCGTGGAGATGGCGCTGTACGATATCGTCGGGAAGCGCCTGAACACGCCGGTGTACAACCTCCTGGGCGGGCGAGTCCGCGACCGGATCCTCTTGTCCATCTCCATTGCCCTCGGAGAACGGGAACAGATGGCCCGTGAGGCCGGCGGCTATGTGGAGCGGGGATTCAAGTGCGTGAAGGTCAAGGTTGGCCTCGACCCCGATGCCGACGTGGAGCGGGTCGCCGCCGTCCGCCGCGCGGTGGGGCCGAACATCACGGTCAGGGTGGATGCCAACATGGGATGGCGGTCCCCTCGAGAGGCGATCTCGGCGATTCGCCGGATGGAAGAATACGGGATCCACTCCGTTGAACAACCCTTGCCGGCGGACCATCTGGATGGCCTGCGCGAGGTCCGAGCGGCGGTGGCGGTCCCGATCATGGTGGACGAAAGCGTGTGGGGACCCGAAGATGCCGCGCAGGTGATGGCCGGGAAGGCCGCCGACATTCTGAACGTCTACGTCAGCGAAGCGGGCGGGCTCTACAACGCGGCCACCATCTTCAGTATGACCCGTGCCGGCGGCCTCACGGCATGCATCGGGAGCATGCCCGAACTCGGAGTTGGAACGGCCGCCGAAGTCCATCTGGCGACCTGCGTCGCAGAGTTGCCCCATCCGAGCGATGTCTGTGGCGCGTTCTACCACGCCGGCGATGTCATCCACGAAGAGCTCGGCATCGAGGATGGGTTTGCCGTCCCGCTGGAGGGTCCCGGGCTGGGCGTCACGTTGAATCGGGACGCCCTCAATCACTACCGGGCGTGAGGGAGGGCATCTCGCCGGAACCGCACCGGGCGCGCCGCTAGAACACCCTTCCCCCGGCAGGCACCTCACGTTCGGTCGACAGCAGCACCACCCGGCCCGCCTCATCCGGCACCCCAAGCACCAGCACCTCCGAGGTGAACCCGGCGATGCGGCGCGTGCCGAGGTTCACCGCCGCGATCACGGTGCGCCCGATGAGGCTCGCGGGGGTGTAGAGGTCCGTGAGCTGCGCGCTCGACGCCTTGATGCCGGCCGCGCCAAAATCGATCCGGAGGCGGTAGGCGGGCTTCCGCGCCTGCTCGTGAGGCTCGGCGCTGAGGATGCGGCCCGCCCTCAGGTCCAATGTGTGAAACGCTTCCTGGGCGTCCATAGGGGCAGTATATCAGGCGCGCGGTGACACATCCTCCGCTGCGCCCCAGGGTGTTTACAAGTTTTTTACATCACGCGGTATATACTGGCGTCACCTGCGGTTGGTGGTCTCCACAACGGGCCACCGAGAGAGAGGGGAGGAGTGAGCGTGCGAGTGCGGTTTCAGATCCTGGCGGTGCCGGTGGTCGCGGTCCTGCTCTTCGGGTTGGGCGCGACGTCACCCGCGCCCGCGAAGACGATGGCTCGTGTCATTCCTATCGCGATGAGCTCATACAAATTCGAGCCCAACCTGTTCTTCGTGAACGAGGGAGATACGGTCGTCCTCCAACTCGAGAACATCGACCCCCAGCGCCCCCACGCATTCAACTCGCCCTATCTGTCCAAGGTCGATTTCACCGTTTCCGGCCAGTACGCGCAGGGCGTGACCCCCGACGGCACCAAGTACGTTCGGCTGGAGCACGGGCAGAAGGCCGAAATCACGTTCGTCGCCAAGGGGCGCGGCCAGTATGGATTCATCTGCAGCCTTGCCGGCGCCGGCTTCAACCATGCGGCGCGGGGGCAGACGGGCGCGTTCGTCGTGTGGCCCGCCGGGTACCATCCGGCGACGAAGTAGATCGGCGAGACGTTCTGGGGGCACCGCGGCGGTGGCCGGCCGGGAGGATCGCGTCCCCGGCCGGCCGAACCACACGTCGCGTTCCTCGACTCACCGGCTGACATGAATGGAGGTGCCGCGTGCCCAGACTCACACTGGGGCAGCGGTTGCGGCGGGCGCGCCAGGCCAAGGGGCTGACCCAGGAGGCGTTGGGGAAGCCCACCCTGACCAAGGGGTTCATCAGCCTGCTGGAGCACGACCGGGCGCAGCCGTCGGTGGCGACTCTCGAGTGGCTGTCGGCGCGGCTGGGGCAGCCGGTCTCGTACTTCCTCGACGGCCAGGACGCGGTCTCCGACAAGATGCTGGCGATGTTGGGGAGCCGTGGCCGGGGGGAGTTGAGTCGAAGACAGTACGAGGCCGCCCGCAAGGTGTTTGCCGAGTTGGTGAGGCTGGCAGCGGGCGGCCGTAACGAAGCGGTGCGCATCCAGGCCGAGCTCGGGCTGGGAGAGGCGCTCCTGGGGTTGCGGCGCTTGGAGGAGGCGGGCCGGCACCTGACCAGAGCGCTCCGAGCGGGGCGGGCCGCAGGGGCCGCCCCGGTCGAGTGCCGGGCGCTGCGTGGGCTGGGCACGGTTGCGTACCGGCGGGGGCAGTTCCTGCAGGCGATGTCGCTGTACAAGGAGGCGCTGCGGGCGTTGCCCCGGCTCGGGGGCGCCGAGCCGCAGCTGGCCGGCGAGATTCACCTCTATCTCGGGACCACGCTGGGACAGACGGGGCATCTCGACGAGGCGGTGGAGGCCTACACCCAAGCGCGTGAGTGGTTCGAGGGGGCGCAGCGGCCTGAGCAGGTTGGGGAGGCGCTGATGGGATTGGGGAACATCCTCTCCGCGGGTGGGGAGCTGGAGGGGGCCCAGAGCCTGTACGAGCGCGCGCGGGCGCTGTTCGAGCAGCACGAGGATCTCGAGGCCATCGCGCGTGTGCGGAGTAGTCTGGGAATGGTGCTGATGCAGGGGGGGCGGCCGCGGGAGGCGGTGGAGCACTTCCAGGCGAGTCTGGCGATCAGCCGGCGGCTGGAGAACGGGGCGGATGAATGCCGGGCGCTCGCGGAGCTGGCCCGGTGCCTCTTCGTCTGTGGCGACCGGGCGCAGGCGGCGGAGTTTGCAGAGCGCGCGGTCGCCCGGAGCCGCGAGGTCGGACGGCCGGACGAAGGGGCGCGGGCGGGGATCGTGCTGGGGGTCCTGGCTGCCGAACGCGGGGATACCGAGGTCGCGGTCGGGGCGATGCAGGAAGCGGCGGCGCAGTGCCGGCGTTCGGGAATGGCGGTCGAGCTGGTGACGATCTACCGTGAGCTCGCTCGTCTTGCGGGCCGGCAGGGGCGCCACGAAGAAGCGGCCGCGTACCACGAGCAGGCCTTTGAGGCGTTGCAGGCGGTCCGGTCCACCGACACGGTGGCCGCAATCCACCTGGCTGATCCGATCGGCCTGAGGGCCAAGGCGCTACCGACCCCGAAGCAGCCCCGGTAGCCGCACCACCCTTCGTTCAGGCGAACGTACGTTTGCCTTCGAACTTGCGTGTCATTGTATTACAATCCTCGGTGCCGTCCTCAGAGTCGGGGCGATCCGGGTTCACCCCGCGCGACGGGAGGATCTCTGGTGAGACCATATTGGCGGGGGCACATCAGCTTCGGGCTCGTCACCTTCCCGGTCAAACTTTACACCGCGACCGAGGAGAAGGACGTGCGGTTCCGGCTGCTCCACAGCGAGTGCCTGAACCCGATCAAAAACCAGCGGTACTGTCCCTTTCACGAAAGGGTCAAGGGGAAGTTTGTGACCGTCACCGACGAGGAGCTCGAACGCATCCCGCTCGACGCGAACCACAGCGTGAACATCGCGGGGTTCGTTGAACTGCCCGAGATCGATCCCCTCTATTACGAGCACTCCTATTATGTGGCCCCGGACGAAGGCGGGTCCAAAGCGTTCGTCCTCCTTCGGGACGCGCTCAAGGAAGTCAACCGCGTGGCGGTCGGTCAGGTGGTGATCCGCGAGAAAGAATACCCGGTCGCCCTGCGCCCGTACGAGGGCGCCATGGTGATGGCCACCCTGCACTATGCCGACGAAGTCCGCGCGCTCTCGGGGCTCGAGGAGCTTCCGGTGGAGGTCAAGGTCCACCCCAACGAGCGCAAGATGGCCCTCCAGCTCGTCGAGAACCTGGCGATGGAGTTCCAGATCGCGGAGTTCAAGGACGAATACCGAGAGAAGGTCCTGGAGTTGATCAAAGCCAAGGCCGAGGGCCAGGCGGTCGAGGCCCCCAAGGCCGCGGCGCCCGGGAAGGTCATCGACCTCATGGAGGCCCTCCGGCGCAGCGTGGAAATGGCCCAAGGGGGGCGGAAGGCGGCGGCCGCCGGCCGAGCCAGCGCCCCGCGAAGGGCCGCGGCCGGGGGAATGCACGAGCGGCCGAAATAGCGGACGGGCCCATCGCGGATCGAACGCAGGTCAGTTCAAGCGTGTGAGCAATTCCCGTACCTGTCCCAGGGACAGCTCGATGGCCGCCCGGTCGCCGGCGTCCTTGGGGACGGACCCGAGGTAGCGCTCGAGAAGGGTCCGGGCCTCCGCAAGGTTCCCCTGACGGATCCGGATCAACCCCAGGTCCCGGACGTCCCCCGCTGCATCGGGGGCGAGCAGCAGGATCCGCTCGATCGCGGCGGCCGTGCGCTCCAGGTCCTCGTCCTCCAAGAAGATACCCTCCAGGTTCCGCAGCATGCGGACGAGGATGTACCGCGCGGGGGTCGGAGCCAGATAGTCCTTTTGGAACGGCGCGGTTCCCTGGGTGAGCTGGTGGAACAACTGTCCGCACCCGGACTCGGTCAGCACCGTCCCGTTGAATGCGTCGACGAAGAGGGGCTCCCCCCGGGTCTCGCACCCCACCAGAAAATGCCCGGGCATGCCGACCCCGTACAGCGGAAGGCGCAGCCGCCACCCGACCTCCAGATGAACCAGCGCAAGGGAGATGGGGATGCCGAGCCGGCGGTCCAGCACCTCGTTGAGAAAGCTGTTATTGGGATCGCCGTAGTGCTGGGTGTTGCCCCGGAACCCCGCCTCCACGCAGAGAAAATTGCAGAGCGCCGCGACCGCCGGGGCCGGATCCGCTCCGGCCGGCACGTGCTCGCGCGCCTCGTCGGCCAAACGGTCCAGGACGCCCAGGTACCGGTGGACGTCGAGCGCCGGATATTCCTCCGCCGCGATCAAGAGCGCGCCCTCGGCGAGGGGCAGCTCGGTGCCGGGTTTCTGCGCCAGCGCCGCGAAGCGGTCGCGCGGCGTCGCCCCCATCAGAACTTCAAGAGCGCGTGGGCGTGGTCCACGAACTCGTTGGTGAAGGCTGCGGCCGGGTTGATCCTCCCGGGGTTGGCGACCACGCTCTTGTCGAACGCCGAGAGCACCTTCGCGATTGTCTGAAGACCCGCCAGCGGGATCCGGCCGTCGAGCGAGAACATCTCGAGGTTCTCCCTGAGAGACGCCACGTACAGGGACTTGTCCGACTGGGAGAACCGCTCCGGCATCTTCCCCGCGATCTCCTCCGGAGTGTGGGACTTGATCCAGTGCAGGGCTTTGACCGAGGCCGTCGTCAGCGCCTGCACC
>VBAO01000178.1 GCA_005883865.1 Candidatus Segetimicrobium genomatis | reverse complement strand
TCGCGTGATGGTAATGAATATCATATGATAGGAACCCGCGAATAACGAGGGCGCGGGCGGGGCCAAGGACGGAGTGGGGGTTCAATGTCGATGGGCGCAATCAGCCGCACAATTCTTGGCCTTGGAATCTTGATGGCGCTCGGGGCGCCGGTCGCTTCCGGCGCGGCCGCGGCGCCTTCCAGGGTCGCCGTGGTCGCGGCGGAGAACTTCTACGGCGATCTCGTGGGGCAGATCGGCGGCGACCACGTGGCGGTCACGAGCATCATCGTCGATCCGACCGTGGATCCCCACGAGTATGAGGTGAGCGCCAAAGACGGCGCGGCGGTCGCGAACGCCCGGCTCGTCATCCAGAACGGGCTCGGCTACGACAGCTTCATGACTCGCCTGCTGAACGCCTCCCCCCGCCGGGACCGAAAGCTGATCGTGGTGGGGAGCCTGGTGGGGCGGAAGGACGGCGATAACCCCCATGTCTGGTATGCTCCCGCCACGATGCCGAAGCTGGCGCAGGTCGTGGCCGAGGCCCTCGTCGGGCTCGACCCCGCCAATGCCGCCTCGTACCGGACTCGGCTCGGGGCGTTTACAGCGTCCATGAAGCGGCTGAACGACGAGGTCGCGCGCCTCCGGGCGCGCTACGCCGGGACCCCGGTGGGGGCCACAGAGCCCGTGTTCGGCTACATGTCGGACGCCCTGGGCCTGAGGGTGCTCACGCCGCGCGCGTTCCAGAAAGCCGTCGAAGAAGGGGAGGAGCCGCCGGCCGCCGCCGTGGCGCAGATGGAAGACCAGCTGAGGACTCACCGGGTCAGGGTGCTCCTCTACAACCTGCAGACCGTCACCCCCATCACCACCAAGGTCCGGCAACGGGCGAAACAGCTGGGCATCCCCGTGGTGGGCGTCACGGAGACGGAGCCGCCAGGAAAGACCTACCAGCAGTGGATGCTCGGCCAGCTGGCCCAGCTGGACGCCGCGTTGGGAGGGGAGACGAAGTGATCACCGGCGGGCCCCCGGCCGTCCGCCTCGAGCGGGCCTCGTTGCGCCTCGGTGGGCGGCCGATCTGGACCGACGTGTCGCTCACGGTCGCGGCCGGAGAGTTTCTCGCCGTCATCGGCCCGAATGGGGTGGGAAAGACCTCGCTGTTGCGGGTGGTGCTCGGCCTCCAATCGTTGAGCGCGGGTACGGTTCAGGTGGGCGGGCGTGCCCCGCGGCCTGGAAACGCCGCGATCGGATACGTGCCGCAGCAGCGGGCCTTCGACCCGGATCTCCCGATCCGGGGGCGGGATCTCGTGGGATTTGGCCTGAACGGCCATCGGTGGGGCGTGACGGTCCGCCCGGAGGGCGTCCGGAAGCGGGTCGATGGCATCTTGAGACGCCTCGATGCCGCCAGATACGCGGATGCTCCCGTCGGACAGTTGTCCGGCGGCGAGCAGCAGCGGCTGCGCATCGCGCAGGCCCTGGTCGGCGATCCCACAATCCTGCTCTGCGATGAGCCGCTGCTGAGCCTGGACCTGCATTTCCAACAGGTGATCGTGCAGGTGATCGCCGACTGGAACCGGTCGCGGGGAGCCACGGTGATCTTCGTGACGCACGACATCAATCCGCTGCTCTCCGCCGTCGACCGCATTCTCCTGCTGGCCGGGGCCAGGTGGGCGGCGGGTTCCCCCGACGAGATCCTGACGTCGGAGACCCTCAGTCGCGTGTACGGGCTCCCGGTCGAGGTGCTGCGCCATCGAGGCCGGGTCTTGGTGGTCGGGGCCGAGCTCGGCGGGCACGAGCCGGTGCTGGCGGCGCATGAGGATGTGATCGGATGAGCCTGTGGCACTATGCCTTCGTGCAGCAGGCGCTGGTGGCCGGGGCCGTGACGGCGATCGTCGCCGGCTTCGTCGGTCCGTTTGTCACGGCCCGAAACATGGGGTTCGCCGTCCATGGTCTGGCCGAGGTGGGCTTCACCGGCGCCGCGGGCGCGGTCCTCGTCGGCCTCCCGGCCGAGCTGGGGCTCCTGGCGGCCTGTTTTGCGGCCGCGCTCGCGATCGGCGTGCTCGGGGTCCGGCTGCGGGAGCGCGATATCGCCATCGGGACGATCCTGGCGTTTGGGTTGGGCCTCGGCGTGCTCTTCCTGTCGTTGTACACGCGGTACGCGACCGAGGCGTTCAGCATCTTGTTTGGGACCATCATGGCGGTCAGCCGCGATGACGTCGTGCGCTCTGCCGTCGTCGGCGCGGTCGTCCTGGTGGCGCTCGCGGTCGTCTACCGGCCGCTGCGCTTCGCGACGGTCGATCCGGAGGCGGCCGAGGCGCGCGGGGTTCCGATGCGGCTGATCTCGGCGGTCTTTCTCTTGATCCTCGCGCTGGCGGTCGCCGAGGCCGCGCAGGTCGTCGGGGTGCTCCTCGTCCTGACGCTCCTGATCACCCCGGCGGGCGCCGCGCAGCGCCTCACACCCCATCCGGGATTGGTCATCCTCTACAGTATCGTGATCGCGGTCGTCGCGACCGGGGGCGGGATCGCGTGCGGCGTGGTCACGTCGTTGCCGGTGAGCTTCTTCGTCGCGAGTATCAGCCTGGCCGTCTATCTCACGGCCCGCCTGATCGGTCCCCGGGCCCCGGCAGCGCGACGCGCTGCGGCCTAGTGCGGTATAGTCGCGTGGGAGGGAACGTGCACATGCCGGACGCCGGGCGCTTCGCCACGCTGCTCAAGCAGGCTCGGCTCCGCGTCACGCCCCAGCGCCTCGCGATTTTGCAGGCGCTCGCCACGGGCAAGCACGTGGCCACCTGCCAGGCCATCTGGGCGCGCGCGCGCCGCGCCACGGGCGGCCTCGGGCAGATGACCACCTACCGCATCCTCGAACGGCTGCATGCGGCGGGGCTGATCGAGCAGTTCGATCTCGGCGGGGTCGCCCACTTCGGGCTGGCCGACCGGCATCACGACCACGTCATCTGCCAGCGGTGCGGCTCCGTGGAGCCCACGGAGACGTGCCTGCTGGGCCCCCATGGGGATCTCACCGCCCGGCTCCGCCGGAGCGGGTTCGTGGTCAAGCATCACCGGCTGGATTTGTACGGGGTGTGTCGCGCGTGCCGCGCGGGGACCTGACCCGATCGAACGCGCTACGGACGGGGCGTGGTCAGAAGCCCAGGTCCCGCTTCGCGCGGCGGAAGAAGACGAAGTAGACAGCCAGCGCGGAAGCCAGGAACGCGACGCTCAATCCGGCGGCCAGCGGCAGGCGCGAAGAGGAGTGTTCCTTCACTTCCACCCCTCGGCGCGGCAGTGCGTGCGGCCTCGCTCCAGACTGAGGAAGACCCAACTCTTCTCCTTGATCGGCTTCGGGAGCAGGCTGTGCAGCGTGGTCATCTCGCGAAGCGCGGCCTGCACGACGTTCATGGCCTCCAGACGGTTGTCCAGCCCATCGTACTCGGTATTGATGTGCCGGATTCGCCGCTTGATCGATGTCATGTTGGCGAGAATCAGACCCGTCGTCATTCGCGCTACCTCCCCCGACCGGAACTCCCGGCCCGGCCGGGCTATCCCGATATCGTCGCCTACGCCCTCCAGAGTTCCGCGAAATCGGGACTCCCCCTTGGTTCATCCAGGGGGTTTTCCGGATGATTCGGATGAGCGTTCCCCACAGATCAGATGAGAGGCGGATGACGGCCGGCCGGGGAGAGGCTTTGCGGAAGTTCTCCAGAAGATCTCAGGCGGATCGAGGGAGGCTTTCGGAGGGACGACTCATGGACGCGGGTGAGCTGTGTTTCCTATCGGCGACTGAGATGGCGGCCGCGATTCGCGCGAGGCGGCTGTCTCCTGTTGAGGTCATTGACGTCGTGCTCGCGCGCATCGACCGCCTCAATCCCCGGCTCGGCGCCTACTGCACGGTCGCCCACGAGGCGGCCCGGGCCGCGGCCCGGGAGGCCGAGGCGGCCGTGATGCGGGGCGATGCGCTGGGCATCCTCCACGGCGTTCCCGTGTCGATCAAGGATCTGGTCGTCACCAGGGGCGTCCGGACCACCTGGGGGTCCAGACTCTACGAGCACTTCATCCCCGAAGAAGACGCGCCGGTGGTCGAGCGGCTGAAACAGGCCGGGGCCATCGTTGTGGGGAAGACCAACACCCCTGAGTTTGGCTACAAGGGTACCACCGACAATTTGGTGTTCGGGCTCAGCCGCAACCCCTGGAGCCTGGGCCACACCCCCGGCGGATCGTCGGGGGGCGGCGCCGCCGCCGTGGCGGCGGGGCTCGGACCGCTCGCGGTCGGCACCGACGGCGGCGGGTCGGTCCGGATCCCGTGCAGCTGCTGCGGGATCTTCGGGTTGAAGCCCACCCTGGGGCGGGTCGCGGCCGCCCCCACCTACGGCGGGCTGGACACCCTGTCCCACACCGGCCCCATGACGCGTACCGTGCGGGACGCGGCCCTGATGCTCAACGCCATCGCGGGGCCCGACCCCCGCGACCTGAGCTCGCTCCCGGGCGACGGCACCGACCATCTGGCGGGCCTCGATCGCGGGATCGCGGGGCTGCGCGTCGCCTGGACCCCGGACTGGGGATACGCCGCGGTCGACCCCGAGGTCCGCCGGATCGCGGAGGCGGCGGCGAATCGATTCGCGGCCGCCGGCTGCGCGGTGGAGGAGGGCGCGCCCGGATTCCCCGACCCGGCGGACCCGTTCGTCGTGCTCTTCAGCGGCTCGATGGCCGCGAGGCTGGCCGACAAGCTGCCCGAGTGGCGGGGCCGCTTCGACCCCGGGCTCGTCCAGGTGATCGAGGGCGGGATGCGCTGGACCGCGGTCGACTTCGTGACCGCGGGCAACGTTCGGCGGACGCTCAACGACGCGTTCCGGCGGTTCTTCGCGCGCCACGATCTGCTCCTCACCCCGACCCTGGCCGCGCCTCCGCTGCCCGCGGGGGTCGACGCCTACGAGGAGATCGCCGGCCGGAAGGTGCCGCACACGGGATGGTACGCCTTCACCTTTCCCCTCAACATGACCGGCTATCCGGCGGCGACGGTGCCCTGCGGTTGGACGGCGGGCGGCCTGCCAGTGGGGTTGCAGATCGTGGGGCCGCGGTTCGCGGATGCGCTGGTGCTGCGGGCCGCGGCCGCGTTCGAAGCCCTCGCTCCCTGGGCGGCGCGGCGCCCCCCGATCGCCTGAGCGCGCCTACGCGCGCCGGGACAGCCAGACGTTCCAGAGGAAGAGGTTGGGCGTGTTCACAAAGCCCCTCATCCAGGACTGCGACACGTTGAGGAGGTAGTAGTCCCCGAGCTTGATGACGGGCACCTCCTGGTAGAACAGGTCCTGCAGCTGCGACCACGCCGTCTTCCGCTTGTCCGGGGCCACGGTCTGCGTGAACTGCTGGAGCGCCGCTTCCTTCTTATCGCTGGTCCACCACCCCGGCCACTTGGCCGAGAGGAAGACGTCCTGCGCCGTCGGGTCGGCCGGCGAGAAGACGAACCCCGTCGTGAAGACGTCGTACAACTCGGGGTTGTTGCGCCGCTGCACCAGGGTCGCCCAGTCGACCACCTGCAGGTCGACCTTGAAGCCGGCGGCCTCGAGCTGCCCCTTCGCCACGAGCGCGCTGTTGTACATGAAATCGTAGGTCTTCGTGACCATGAACAGGAACGGCTTGCCGTCGTACCCCGCCTCTTGGAGGAGGGTTCTCGCGGCCCCGACGTCCTGGTGGTTGTACACGCCCGCCCCCGTGGCGTTGTCGGTGAACGCGCCGTAGCCAATCGTCGGCGAGTCGATGCTCCAGAACTCTTGGGGCCCGAACGCGGCCTGCATGATCGGCTTGACGTCGAGGGCTTTCAAGAAGGCTTGGCGCGCCTTCACGCTGGCGAACGGCGCCCTCCGCTTGTTGAAGACGAACGTGGCCCAGGAGTAGGGCTTCACGATCTGCGGCACCAGGGTAGGAGTCCCCTTGACCTGCGGGTACTGGTCCTCCGGGAGCTGTATCGCGAAATCGTACTGGCCGGACTGCATCCCGGCGAGGCGGGTGTTGGATTCGGGGACCGGGATGAACAGGATCTCGTCGACGTACGCGATGCGCCTGCCGGCATAGCCGGAGGCGGGGGCGTCCACCGGACGGTAGCCGTTGAACCGCACGAGCCGCACGTGGGTGTCGGGTTTCCACTCCTGAAACTTGTACGGCCCCGTCCCGACCGGCGCCGTGATGGGCTTGTCGCCATATTGATCGATGGTGGACTTGGGCATGATCGCCGGCATGTTGTTCGGATTGGCGAGCGCGGCGACGAGCGAGCCGACCGGCTGGTCGAGGTGGATCACGACCGTGTGCGCGTCCCCGGCGGTCAGGGTTTTGACCCTGGGCGCGATCGTCTGCCCGAGGGCGGAGAGGCGCATCCATCGTCCGAGCGATGCGACCACGTCGGCCGCGGTCAGCGGCCGGCCGTTGTGGAAGATCACGTCGGGCCGGAGCGGGACCGTGAGCGTCAGGTTGTTGTCGGACCAGGTGGACCCGGCGGCCAGGAGGGGCTGGGGCGCCCAGGCGGCGTCCAGGGCAAAGAGGGTCTCGTAGATCTCCTGCGTCACCTGTTCGGCGATCACCGCGGTGGTCTGGTGGATGTCCACCGTGGGCGGGTCGCCGATCGTCGCGATCCTGAGGATGCCGCCTGTCTGCGGCACCTGCGCCGCCGCCGGGCGCTCGCCGCACACCGCGGCCACGCCCCCCGCCGCGCCGGCGGCAAGCCATCCTCCTGTGCGCCGCAGGAGCTCTCTTCGGGAAAGGCTAGGCGCGTGACGCACGATCCCACCCCCTACCGGGCAAGGACACCGATTGGCGCGGGCCGCGCTCCCGGCCGCGTCCGCCCTCGGGCCGGAGCGCCCCTGGCCCGCCCGGCCCTGATTCGTCACGACGGGAGCGACTCCTGGTCCCGTCCGGTCTGGGCCGAGTCCTTCCGGGGTATTTGTTGGGTCATGCGCTCCTCGCGCCCGCTCGCCGGCCTCTGGCTCGTCCTCCTCGTTGCGGCGCTCCTCACACCTGCCGGAGCCCAGTCGGCCGGAGCCCAGTCGGGATGGAAACCGGTCGCGGACCCGAAGGGGCTGTTCACCATCCGGCTCCCCGCCGACTGGAAGATCGCGGACTCGGAGCTGAGCGACGTGGTGTTCCACGGCCTGCGGTCCAGCGCCGCCGGCCAGTACCTCATGTCCACGCTCGCGGCGCACAGTCCGGCGCAGGACGCCGCCGGGATGGGCATTCTGGCGGTGGCGGCTGTGGGGCTCCCCCGCCGCGTGGCACCGGCGGAGTTCGGCGCCGAATTCAAACAGGAGGCGCCGTCTTCGTGGACGGTGACGCAGGAAGGCCCGGCGCAGATCGCCGGCCGCGCCGCGTACTACGTGTACTTCATCATGTCTGCGAAGAGCGCCACGCTGTACATGGTCATCGCGTACTTCACCGTCGGGCAGACCGGGTTCCTGGTCATGGGGGGCACCATGAACGATCCGGCGGCCATCAAGAAGCATTTCACGACGATCTCCAAGATCCTCGAGACGTTTCAGCCCAACGCCAGGCTCGGCGCATCCCTCCCCGCGGGACCGGTGTCCTGACGGCCCGGTGATCAGTCCCGCCGCAGGCGAGGGTCGAGGACGTCGCGCAGGCCGTCGCCGAACAGGTTGAGCCCGAGCACGCAGGTCATGATCGCCAGCCCGGGGA
Source organism: Candidatus Segetimicrobium genomatis (assembly GCA_005883865.1). Classification (GTDB taxonomy): domain Bacteria; phylum Sysuimicrobiota; class Sysuimicrobiia; order Sysuimicrobiales; family Segetimicrobiaceae; genus Segetimicrobium. The sequence continues at coordinate 3,185 of VBAO01000178.1, read as the reverse complement.
AGACGGTGATCCAGGGCGCCTGAACCATGAACGGCCGCCCGTCGTTCAGCTCGTTGCCCCACGAGGGGACATAGGGCGGCGCGCCGACACCGAGGAAGCTGAGCGCCGCCTCGGTGAGGACCGCGTATGCGAAGGTAAACGACCCCTGGACGATCACGGGAGAGAGGGCGTTCGGCAGCACGTGGCGATAGGCGATGAGCCACTCGTTGGCGCCCTCCGCCTTCGCCGCCTCCGTGAACGTCGCCTCCCGAAGCACCAGCACCTGCGACCGCAGCACCCGCGCCAGCTGGGGCGTGTACGCGATAGTGAGCGAGACGACCACGTTGCTGATCCGCGGCCCCAGCGAGGCGACGATGGCGATCGCCAGCAGCACGGGCGGGATCGCCAGGAGCGCGTCCATGACGCGCATGATGATGCCGTCCCACACGCGAACGTAGCCGGCCAGCATCCCGAAGAACATCCCCGCCGCCGTCGTGAACAGCGCGACGAGCGCCCCGACGAGGAGCGACACCCGGGAGCCGTAGATCACGCGGCTGTACATGTCGCGGCCGAAGCCGTCGGTCCCGAACCAATGCCGCGCGCTCGGCGGCTGCAGGCGGATCTCCGGGCGCAGCAGGTTGGGATCCTGCGGGGCGACGAGCGGCGCGAACGCCGCGCACCCCAGCACGAGCCCGAGCAGGCACGCGCCCCCCACTGCCAGCCGGTTGCGGCGCAGCGCCCGCACGAGCTCGCCGCCCGGCCGGGTGGCGGGTCGCTCAGCTGTACTTGATGCGGGGATCGGCGGCGGCGTAGAGCACGTCCAGGCCGATATTGATCACGATGTACAGCGTCACGACGTACAGCACGGCCCCCTGGATGACCGGGTAATCGCGGCGAAGCACGGCGTTGATGACCAGCTGGCCGACCCCGGGGATGGCAAAGACCTGCTCGGTGACGACGAGTCCTCCGAGCAGCACGGTGAAGGTGTTGCCGACCGCCGTCAGGACCGGCAGGATGGCGTTCGCCAGGGCGTGGCGCCAGATCACGGCGGCCCGGGGCAGCCCTTTGGCGCGCGCGGTGCGGACGAAGTCGAGCCCCAGCACATCCAGCATGCTCGAGCGGGTGATCCGCGCGATCAGCGCGGCGTTGATGAAGCCGAGCGAGACCGCCGGCATGAGCAGCGTGCGCACGGCCGCCCACACGCCTCCCTGCGCCAACGGCACGTAGCCCGCCACCGGCAGCCACCGCAGCTTGACCCCGACCAGGAGGATGAGGTTGAGCCCAAGCCAGAAGCTCGGCACCGAGAGGCCGAGGACGGCGAGGGCCATGACGGCCTGGTCGGCCAGGGTGTTTCGGCGCGTCGCCGCGAGGGTCCCCGCCGGGATGCCGATCGCGACCATGAAGATGACGGCGAGGAGCGTCAGCAGGAACGTCGGTTCGAGCCGCTGCGCGATCGAGACGGACACCGGGATCCCCATGAAGATGGACTGCCCCAGGTCCCCACGCAGCGCGTGCCCCAGCCAGATGACGAACTGCTGATACAGCGGGAGGTTCAGTCCGAGCACTCCCCGCAGGTGCTCCACTTCCGCGGGGGACGCCGAGGGCCCCAGCATGTAGGCGGCGGGATCGCCGGGAGTGATGTGGATCAGCGAAAACACGAACACGGCCACCACGAACAGGACCGGCACGAGCGCGGCGAGCCGGCGGACGACGAACGCGAGCATCGGTTACCGCCCCGACGGCGCCAGCGAGAAGTGCGAGTGGATCGCCACCCACCGGCCGTCCCGGCGGGCGAGGATGAGCGTGGCCCGCCCGGGTCGGGGAAACGACGTCCCGTCCGGGCCCGCGCCGAGCGAGTCCCAGGGGACGATCACGCCCAGCAGGTCATCGCCGCCCGCGCAGTGGACCTCGGCGAGCCGGAAGGTGAACTCGCGGATCGTGGGCCAGATCTGCCCCCATTGCTCGTGCTCCAGCGCGTCGCGGCCGTCGACAATGGCGGCATGGGTGCCGAAGCCCTGGACTTCCGGCGCGAAGAGGGGACGGGCTCCCGCGTAGTCGACCGCCCGGACACACCGCTGGAGTGCCGCCAGCCACTCGCGGGCGGCCCCGATGAGCGGGTGGGTGCCGGACATGGTGAGCATCGTGTGATTCCCCTTTGCCCCCACGCGTGGAGACTCCTGGCTGGGTGCTGCGGGTCGGTGAACAGGGCGGGGCCGTGCGGCGGCGCGTTTGCGCCGGATGCCGGAAGCGGCAACACGGCGGTTGGCGCGGTGGATGGGGAACGGTCGTGGGCGGTGATCGGGTTCGAAGCGGTGTTGCCTTCACGCGCGCCGTGCCGGGCCTGCCGGGGCCCGCGGGTCCTACGCGGCGCTCAGGCGTTCCTGGAGGTCAGGCCGCTGCGCCGCCGGGGTCGCGTCCCCGCCCGTTCCGAGCGCGCCCGCGCCTCTTGAATAAATGCCAGCTTGTTCGAGGCCGCCAGGTACGAGGGGATGGCCTCGGGGCGGGTCGCACCGTCCCGATGGGCCTTCCCGACCTCCCGTTGCGGTTTGTGGGCGGCGTTTGCCTGCATCTGGCGGCCTGCGACCACCACCGCCACATGGCAGACGACCATGTGGGGCGGGAGGCCGGCCACGCGGGCCAGTCGGGAGTAGTACTCCACGGCCCATGCGGGCATTCCGAGAAAGCGAAGCTTCTTGAGCGATCGGTCGTAGTCTCGCCTGCGTTTGCGACCGAGGGCAGTCGTGTTGCGGCGCTCGAGCACCATGGGTATCCACTATATGCCCGCAACCATACCCCCCTAGACTTCGGCGCCGATCCCTCTCGGGAAAGCGCCCCGGGGGCCCTCGCGGGGCCCCCGGCGGGAGCACACGTCGCGCGAAGGATGCCTAGCCGGCGCCCGCCGCCGCGCGCGCCGCGGCCGGCTCGCCGCCCACCTCGTCCCAGATCCTCGTGCCCCGGGTCTCCGGCAGGAAGAGGGAGCCGACGACGAAGGTCATCAGCGCCACGGCGATCGGATAATACAGCCCGGCGAAGTTATTGTGCGTGGCCGCGACGATCGACGATGCGATGAATGGGGTGGCCCCGCCGAACCAGCCGTTGCCCATGTGGTAGGGGACCGACATCGAGGTGTACCGGATCCGGGCCTGGAAAAACTCCACCAGGAACGCCGCGATCGGCCCGTAGACCATGGTCACGTAGATGACCTG
>VBAO01000313.1 GCA_005883865.1 Candidatus Segetimicrobium genomatis | reverse complement strand
GCACACGACGAGGCCGCCGAACAGGGCCGGGGCGACGTTGTCGGGGTGCCCTTCCATCTCGGCGGCCAGGTCGAGGAGGGCCTGCCGGTCGAGCGGACCGCCCAGCAGGGCGTTGGCGGCGGCCGCCCCGCCCACGATGGCTGCCGCGCTGCTGCCCAATCCCCGGCCGAGGGGGATGGCGTTGCGCTGGGTCAGGCGGAGCGCCGGGACGGATGGGGCGCCCGGCATCTCCTCCGCCCGGGCCACGACCGCCATCGCGGCCCGGTAGGCGAGGTGGGACGGATCGCGGGGCAGGGTCTCCTCGCCCTCGCCTTCGATCTCGATCTCGGGCGACGAGGCGAGCGCGATCGTCAGGGTGTTGTGGAGGCGCAGGGCGAGCCCGAGGGCGTCGAACCCCGGCCCGAGGTTGGCCGACGTCGCCGGCACGCGCACGGTGATCATCCGCGCACCGCCAGCACCTCGTCCACCGCCTGCTCCAGGGCCTCCGGGGTCGCCGGCACGGCCTCCGGCCGACGTTCCGTGCGGAGGACCGACTCGGGGTCTTTGAGCCCGTGCCCGGTCAGCACGCAGACGATGAGCGGCGCACCCGGGGGAAGCCGGCCTTCGCGCGCGCGCTTGAGGAGGCCGGCGATCGGGGCGGCCGACGACGGCTCGACGAACACCCCTTCCTCGGCGGCGAGCAGCCGGCGCGCGGCGAGCAGTTCCTCGTCCGTCACCGCCTCGAACCCGCCCCCGGACTCGCGCGCCGCCGCCACCGCACCGTCCCAGGACGCCGGCCGGCCGATGCGGATCGCCGAGGCGATCGTTTCCGGCCGGTCGACCGGGTGGCCGAGGACGAACGGGGCCGCCCCCGCCGCCTGGAACCCCCACATCTTCGGGAGGGTCGAGACCCGGCCCGCCCCCTGGTACTGCACGAATCCGCGCCAGTAGGCGGTGATGTTCCCCGCGTTGCCGACCGGGATGGCCAGGACGTCGGGGGCCCGCCCGAGGGCATCGCAGATCTCGAAGGCGCCGGTCTTCTGCCCTTCGATCCTGAACGGGTTCACCGAGTTCACGAGCGTCAACCGGAGCCGCGGGGCCGCGTCCCGCACGATGCGCAGGGCTTCGTCGAAGGAGCCCTCGACCGGGACGACGCGCGCGCCGTGCGCCATCGCCTGCACGAGCTTCCCGACGGCGATCCCGCCCGCCGGGACCACCACGAAGCACGGCATCCCCGCCCGCCTGGCGTACGCGGCGGCCGCGGCCGCGGTGTTGCCCGTGCTGGCGCACAGAACCGCGCGGCTCCCCTCTTCCAGCGCCTTCGACATCGCCAGGGTCATCCCCCGATCCTTGAACGACCCGGTCGGGTTCTGCCCCTCGTACTTCAGGTGGAGGTCCACGCCGGGCAGGTGCCGCATGAGGCGCGGGGCCCGCAGGAGCGGCGTGGCCCCCTCGAGGAGCGTGACGAGGGGGGTCCGGGGGGTCACGGGCAGGTACGGCCGGTACTCCTCGATCACTCCCCGCCACGGGCTACTCGCCATCGATCACCCGGATCACGTTGCGGACCGCGCGGACGACGTCGAGCGTCTCGATGCGGCCCAGGACGCGCCGCATCCGGCTCTCCGGCGTCGTGTGGGTGACCATCACGATGTCCGCCGTCTGGCCCCGGCTCTTCTGCACGATCGAGCCGATGCTGACGCCTTCCTCCCCAAAGATCGAGGCGATCCGGGCGAACACGCCGGGGCGGTCCGCCACCTGCATGAGGAGGTAGAACGGCGAGGCCGTCTCCTCCATGGGGCGGAGCGGCTCCCGGCGGAGGGCGCTCATGCCGATCCGCCCGTGGGTGCCGGCCCGGCGGTTCCGCGCCACGTCGATCAGGTCTGCCACGACCGCGCTGGCGGTCGGCCCCCCCCCGGCGCCGCGGCCGACGAACATGACCTCCCCGACCGCATCGCCGCGGACGAAGACGGCGTTGAGCTCGTTCCCGATCGCGGCGAGGGGGTGCGAGCGCGGGAGCAGCGCCGGGTGCACGCGCGCCTCGATCTTTCCGCCGTGCTCCCTGGCGATCGCCAGGAGCTTGATCACAAACCCCAGTTCCTCGGCGAACCGGATGTCCTGGGCGGAGACCCGGCGGATGCCTTCCCGGTAGACCTCGTCCAGGTGGACTTCGGTTCCGAACGCGATCGTCGTGAGGATCGCCAGCTTCGCCGCCGCGTCGTCGCCCTCGATGTCGGCCGCCGGGTCGGCCTCGGCGAACCCCAGCCGTTGGGCGTCCTCGAGCGCGCGCCCCAGCTCCCATCCCTCCGCGGCCATCTTCGTGAGGATGTAGTTGGTGGTGCCGTTGAGGATCCCCACGACCTCGGAGAAGCGGTTGGCCGCGAGCGACTCGCGGAGCGGCTGGATCACCGGCACGCCCCCGCCCACGCTGGCCTCCAGCCTGAGGTCCACCCCCGCGCGGGCGGCTTCGGCAAACAGCTCGGGACCATGGTGGGCCATCAGCTGCTTGTTCGCGGTGACGACGCTCTTGCCGCGGCGGATGGCCTCCAGGAGGAGGGCGCGGGCCGGGTCGATCCCGCCCATCACCTCGGCGACCACGTCGATCCGCTCGTCCGCGACGACCGCGCGCGCATCGCCGGTCAGGATCCCCGGGTCGAGGCGGAGATCGCGGGGCTTGGACGGGTTGGCGGCCGCGATGCTGGCGATGCGCAGCCGGACCCCGGTCCTCCGGTGGATCTCCTCGGCGTTTGTCTGCAGGAGGCGGACGACCGCGCTCCCGACGGTGCCGCACCCGAGCAGGCCGATCTGGAGTTCGTCCGCGGCCATGTGCGGCATCGTAGCAGGCCGCCCCCCCAGCGTCAACGCGCGACGCCGGCGGCCTCGAGGTCCTTCCGGAGTTGGCGGCGCTGGTCGTCGCTGAGCGGGAGCGCGGGCGGCCGGGTGGTGGCCCGCGCGATGCGCCCGGCGGCCACCATCGCCTCCTTGACGATCAC
>VBAO01000317.1 GCA_005883865.1 Candidatus Segetimicrobium genomatis | reverse complement strand
AGCGTGCTGAACCGCCTCCGGCGATAGCGCTCGCCGCGCCGGACCCAGACGGTGACCGTCTCGGTCCGGACAAATGAGCTCAGCATGTCCACCAGGTAGCGGCCGATCGCCGGCTCCGCGATGAACCGGCGGACCTGGGGCGCGTCGAACACCGCCACCGTCTCGGCGGGAGTCCGCTCGAGCGTGTACGGCCGCTGGGTGAGATCCCGGCTGACCCGCCGAAGGAGGACGCTGAACACCAGGCGGGGAGAGACCTGGAGGAGGACCTGCTCGTCGCCAAGCAGGCGTTGGACCAGCCGGTCGTCGTCCAACATAACGTCCAGCAACTCCTCCCGAGCTCGGAGGTGGTCGAGGGGGTGGGCCGCTCCGCCCTGCTCCCCCCCTACCGTCTCGGCCACAAACCGCAGGTCGTGATCGGACAGGTGATGCGCCTCATCCATCGCTCGGGTGCTCCCCATCAAGGACGCACGCGGCGAAACCCACGATCCCCCCCGCGGGATCCTCGCCCTGCCCGTAATCCACCACGCGTCCCCGCACCGGTGTCAGGACGCGGAGGACCGTGTACGTCGCCGACAACCCGCATACCCGCCGGCGATTGCCGTCCGCCATGACCGCCGCCCAGAACCCCTCGGCGTCGCCCGCTTCGACCCGATCGAGGCAGGCGAGATCACCCGCGCGGGCCGCCGCCGCGAGAGGCGGCCCCACGGCTTCCGCATCGCCGAACCGGGGCCCGACGTGGCTGAGATCGACCCCGCCGATCACGACCACCGGCCGGCCCGCCTCGGCGATCGCTCCCCGCAGCGCGGCGATGAACGACTCGATCCTGGGAACCCGGCTGGGGGTGCCCTGCTCGCACCACGACTCGAAGCTCGAGCACAGGACCGGGAGAATCGTGAGCGGCCGTCCCTGGGTCAGGTGATCGAGGAACAGCACCTGGAACTCGATCGAGTGCTCGGTCCGGTGCACCGCTTCGTGGGCAAAGGCATCGAAGGGATACCGGGAGGCCACCGCGTCCAGCAGCGGCCGGTCGACGTCAATGACCCGGGACGGGGTCGCGTACCCCTTGGTAGTCAGGACGTACGGGGCGGGGGGCGCCGCGTGCGCCACCCCGACGACCACCGCGCATGTCCCGTCCGGGATGTCCCGGAGCCACCGATAGGCGCGCCCGTACGTTGCGCCGCCACGGTGGAAATCGATGTGGGGAGCCAGCAGCCCGCGGACGCCGGATCCCGAGGACTCCTGCGGGTCGGGCGCGGGAGGCCCGGCCGCGTCGAGGAACCCGCCGAGCGCGGCCTCGAGCGCCCCGGGATCGGCCGGATACGATATCGAGTCTCGGGGTCTCGAGCAGATGATGCGCATCCAGATCTTCGATGACCCGATCGAGGTCCGAGCGGGGGAGGATCTCCCCGCCGGTGAGGCGGGCGTACTCGGCCTGCACGTCCAGCGCTTCCCGGCGGCCGTCGAGAAACAGCGCGATCAGGAATACCGGAAGCGGGAGCAGCACCGGCGAAGGGAGCAGTCCCTCGTAGTCGCGGGCGAACACCGCCTGCCGCCCATTCCACTCCGCCGCCACAAGATCTAGTGGTCGCAGCTTGGGAACCGGCATCGGATGCACGGGAAAAGCGTGCTACCATTATTATACCAGGAAGGACGCCGGGAGGAGGCGGGTCGGACGGTGCCGTATAGGCCCGTGTGGCTGCGTCGCTTGCGAACCGTGTTGCGATCGTCACCGGCGGTGGAACCGGCATCGGCCAGGCGATCGCGCTTGCCCTCGCCGAGCGCGGGGCGGACGTCGCGGTCAATTACAGCCGATCGCAGGGCGACGCGGAGGCCACCGCGGGGGCCATCCGCGAGCAGGGCCGACGGGCGCTCACGGTCAAAGCCGACGTCTCGCGCGACCAGGAGGCCAGGGAGATGGTCGCCCGGGTCGTCCAGGAGTGGGGACGCCTCGATATCTTGGTGAACAACGCCGGGACCACGCAGTTCGTGGAGCACAGGAATCTGGACGGTCTCACCGAGGAGGCGTGGGACCGCATTCTGTCCGTGAACGTCAAAGGCACCTTCTTCTGCAGCCGCGCGGCCGCGCGGGTCATGACCGAGGGACGGATCATCAACATCGGATCGGTCGCGGGCCTGAGGGGAATGGGGAGCTCCATCGCGTATGCGGCCAGCAAAGGGGCGGTCCATACGATGACCCTGTCCCTCGCGCGGGCGCTCGCGCCGCGGATCATGGTGAACGCGATCGCCCCCGGGCTCATCAAGACCCGGTGGCATGCCGGTCGTGAAGTCGAAAGCGCAAGAGCCGTGGAATCGATTCCGGTCAGGCGCATCGGACGCCCTGAGGACATCGCACACATCGCTGCAGCGCTCGCCACCTCGGACAACTTTCTCACAGGGCAGATCATCGCCGTCGACGGCGGCGCCTTGCTCTAAAGGCCGTGCCGGCCGGGCAGGGAGGCACCAGGCGGGTGTCGAAACAGGTGTCGAACATGTGTTTGTGTCTTGGGGGGAGTTGTGCTATAATCCTGGCCGCCGGGTGACCGAGACGGGAGAACTGTGGGGGGCGAAGCTGTGGGTAAGGGACTGACGAAGCGCCAGCGTGAGATCCTGACCTACGTGATGTCGAACATGCAGCAGCGCGGCTATCCGCCGTCGGTCCGCGAGATCGGGACGGCGCTCGGGCTCACGAGCAGTTCGACGGTCCACAGCCATCTCACCGCCCTCGAGAAAAAAGGGTTCATCCATCGGGATCCCAGCAAGCCCAGGGCGATCGAGATCCTCAAAGACGGGGCGAGCCAGCCGCCCAAACGCGTCGTCAACGTGCCCGTCCTGGGGCGGATCGCGGCCGGCCAACCGCTCCTCGCCGAGGAGAACGTCGAAGACGTTTTCCCGCTCCCCCGGGACCTCATCCGGGAGGACGCCGCGTTCATCCTCCGCGTTCGAGGGGACAGCATGATCGAGGCCGGGATCCTCGACGGCGACTACCTCGTGATCCGACAGCAGGCGACGGCCAACAACGGGGAGATCGTGGCCGCCCTCATGGGCGAGGAAGCCACCGTCAAGCGCTTCTACCGGGAGCGGGATCACATCCGCCTTCAGCCCGAGAACCGGACGATGCAACCGATCCTGACGAGGGATGCGACGATCCTGGGGAGGGTCGTGGCCTTGATCCGGCGCCTGCCGTAACGCCGGGCCTACGCGCCCTCCGGATCCTGCACGTAGGGCTTGAGTCGCTCGACGACGGCCGACGGCACCTCGACCTCCACGGTCATCGCGTGATCCCCGTCTTCCCGCCGGAGGACGCGCCCGTGCGCGTACACCTGCGCCAGCACCCTGCCGTCCGCGTACGGAATGACGAGGCGGATCCTCCGGGCCGGGTCCGGCAGCCGCTGCGAGATCCGGCGCAGCAGGTTCAGCAGCCCGATCTGCCGCAGCGCTGAGATCGGGACCGCGTCGGCGACCTCCGCCACGATATCCCGAAGGACCTCGGACGTGATCACGTCCACTTTGTTGACCGCATAGACCTGCGGGGTGCCCTCGGCGCCGAGGTCGTGGAGTACTTCCTCCACCGCCGTCATCTGCTCGGCCCACCGGGGGTGGCTGCCGTCGATCACGTGGACCAGGAGGTCCGCTTCCACCACCTCTTCGAGCGTCGCCCGGAACGCCGCCACGAGGTCGTGCGGCAGCTTCTGGATGAACCCAACGGTATCGACGAACAGGACCGGCCGGTGGTTGGGCAGCAGCGCCTTCCGGACGGTGGGATCGAGGGTGGCGAACAGCTTGTCCGCGGTCATGATGTGGGCGTCGGTCAGGCTGTTGAGCAGCGACGACTTGCCGGCGTTGGTATACCCGATCAACGCCACGACGGGGAGGGCGGCCTCCTCGCGCGTCTGCCGCTGCAGCCGGCGGTGCTGGCGCATCGCGCCGATGGCGCGCTGGAGGTCGGTGATGCGGGCGCGGATCCGCCGGCGGTCGGCCTCCAGCTTCGTCTCGCCCGGACCCCGGGTGCCGATGCCGCCGCCGAGACGGGACAGCACGACGCCCCGGCCGGTCAACCGGGGAAGCAGATACGTCGTCTGGGCGAGCTCGACCTGGAGGTATCCCTCGCGCGTGCGCGCCCGCTGAGCGAAGATATCCAGCACGAGCGCGGTGCGGTCGAGCACCTTGGTGTCCAGCTGCCGCTCGAGGTTCCGCTGCTGGGCGGGCGAGAGTTCGTCGTCGAAGATGACCAAGTCCGCCCCCGTCTCCAGGACGCGGGCCCGGATCGCCTCGACCTTGCCGCTGCCGACGAAGGTGGCAGGATGGGGGCG
>VBAO01000316.1 GCA_005883865.1 Candidatus Segetimicrobium genomatis | reverse complement strand
GTCGGCAACCAGAGGCGGTTCCGGAAGATGGAGACCGGCACGCAGTGGGGGCCGTGGGAGTGCGCCAAGGCTGCCCCAGTCCGGAAGCCGGGAGACACGGGGGGCGTTTCCAAGCAGGAGACCGTCGAGGCGGTGCGCGGGTCCGACACGGCGATCGAGGGAACGCCGATGCGCACCTATGTCTATACGACAGTCGTTACATTAACGTTCTCTAACCAGAAACCGAGGACTGGGACGGTGAAAACCACCCTCTACGTGGATACTCAGACCGGCCTGCCTCGCCGAGAGATCGATGTTGTGCGCGATTTTCCACCGACGACGACCGATTACTACGATTACGACGCCAAGATCGACATTACGCTGCCCCCGTGCGAGAAAGAAATTTAGGGGGCATTTGAATTCTCGAGGTCACCCTTTAAGCGACCCGGCCATCAGCCCCCGCATGAAGTAGCGCCCATCTGGACGTTCCACTCGACGACGAAGCTCCCGGCCAGGTTGTTGAGCGCCACGGTGATCGGCTGGACGTCCGGCTGGCTGGTCACGGTCACGCCGAACAGGAAGTCGTTCCAGATCGACGTAAACTGCCAGATCGCGGCGACGACGAACGCGGGGGGCGATAACGGGACGATGATGCGCTGGTAGATCCCCCAGAGCCCTGCTCCATCCATCGTCCCGGCCTCGACGAGCTCGGTCGGGACGGTCGCGTAGTAGTTGCGGAAGATGAGCGTGGTGATGGGGATTCCGTAGACCGCATGGACGAAGATCAGGCCCGGGAGGGTGCCGTACAGGCCGATCCGCTGGAGCGTCTGCACCAGCGGGACCAGGATGCTCTGGTACGGGATGAACATCCCGAACAGGATCGCGGGGAAGAGCACCCCGGCGCCCCGGAACCGCCACTTCGCCAGCACGTACCCGTTCATGGATCCCAGGATCGCCGACACCATCGTCGCGGGGACGACGAGCTTCACGCTGTTGAAGAAGTTGGGGCCCAGCCCGCGGAGGCCGTGGGCCGGGTTGCCCAGCCAGGCCTGGGCGAAGCTGGAAAAGTACAGCCCGGACGGGAGCGCCCACATGCGGGCGAGGCTCACCTCGGCGAAGCTCTTCATCGACGTGGCCACGAGCACGTAGAGGGGGAGCAGATACCCCCCCGAGGCGATGAGCAGGAGGACGTACAGCATCGCCCGCGCCGCCGCCCGGCGGGCGCCCCCTCCCTGCCCGCTCGATGCCGCGGTCACCGCTCGACCTCCGTGCGCGTGCTGGCGACGAGGTACGGAACGGTGAGCAGGGCGACCAGGACCAGCAGGATCTCGGCGATCGCCGCTCCCTGGGCGAAATGATTCCCTCGAAACGTGGTATCGAACATGAAGTACGCCGGGACATCGCTGCTGAACCCGGGTCCGGACCCCGTCATGGCGACGACCAGGTCGAAGATTTTGAGCGAGATGTGCCCGAGGATGATGACGGCGCTCAACGTCACCGGTTGGAGGAGGGGGATGAGCACGCGCCGGTACAGCTGCCACTCCCCCGCCCCATCCACCCGGGCCGCCTCGCGGAGTTCGTCGGGGATGCTGCGCAGCCCGGCGAGGTAGAGCGCCATTGTGTACCCCGACATCTGCCAGATCGCGGCCACCGCGACGGCGAGGATGCCGATCCGGGGATCGGTGTACCACCCGGTCTTCAAGACCCCCAGGTGCGCCCGGTCGAGCAGCAGGTTGATCCCGACGCTCCCGAGCTGCGCGCTCCCCGGATTGAGCAACCACCGCCAGACGACCCCGGTGACGATAGGATTCCCCCTTGACGCCTCGGTCGAGCAGGACGGCGAGGGCGAACCCGATCCCCACACACCCGGCGAGGAAGACGACGGTAAACCTGGCCGTGTTGAGGAGGTCGATGCGGAACCGGAAGGACTCAAACAGATCGGCGTAGGCGCGGAGCCCGGCCCACGTGTAATCGGGCAGCACATCGTTCCACCGGGTCAGGGACACGTACCCCGTCCATCCCGCGAACCCGTAGACGAAGACCGCGAGCGCGGCCACCGATGGGAGGACCATCGCGATGCCCGCCGCGCGATCTGCGATCCGGGAACGATGGCGCCCCGGCCGGCCGCGCCGGGTGGCTACTGGCACACCCCGGCGTTCACGCAGGCCTTCTGAAGCGACTTCTGGGTCGCCGCGGTGTCGCGGGACGTCACGAACAAGGCGATCGCGTCCTTGTACTCGGTCGCCCACCCTTCGGAGGCGGCCGCCCCATGGATGACGCTCGGGACGATCGCATCGGTCTTCCAGTGCTTCATCGTCCACTGCTGGTACGGGCTAAACAGTTTCGGGACGCAGTCGGTCCTGGCGCAGATCGACCCCTTGAGCAGGTTGAAGGCCTCCTGGCCTTCCCGGGACCCCAGGACGCGCAGCCACGCCACCACGTTCGTCTTGTCCCGCGCCCTCTTCGGGAGGCCGAAGCTGTCCGAGAGGGCATCGTAGACGTCCGCGTTCCCCGGAGCCGGCTCCCAGCCGTAGTCGGCGAAGTTCTTGGACGTGAACCACCCGTTCGCCCAATCGCCCATGATCATCATGGCCCCCAAGCCGCCGGTCAGGTACTCCCCCGCCCCGTCCCACGTCAGCGCGGCGTGGTCCGTATTGGCATACGCCAGCATTTTCTTGAAGGTCTCGAGGGCCGCGGTGACCTTCGGGCCCGCCCAGGCCGTCTTTCCGGTCCAGAGACCCCGGTAGCCGTCCGCGCCGAGCGTGCCGATCAGGACGGTTTCGAACGCGTGGCCGGCTTCCCATCCTTCCTTGTCGCCGAGGACCAGGGGCACGACCCCCTTGGCCTTCAGCGCATCCGCGACCTTGAAGAACGCATCGAACGTGGCCGGCGGGACGAGGTGCGCGTCCGCGAAGATCTTCCTGTTGTACCAGAGGATGTTGGCCCGGTGGATGTTCACGGGCACCGACCAGATGTCCCCTCTAAATGACAGGATGGCGAGGAGGCCGCGCGGCATGACCTTGACCCAGCCCTGCGACTTGAACAGGCTCGTGAGGGGGGCCATGAAGCCCGTGCGGACCCAAGTGTCGATCAGTTCGTGTCCCGCGTGCACCTGGAACGAGTCGGGCGGGTCGCCTCCCAGCATCCGGGTCTTCAGCACCGCTTTGGCGTTCGTCCCCGCGCCCCCCGCGACGGTGGCGTTGACGATCTGGACGGCCGGATACTCCTTGTGGTAGGCGTCAAACAGCGTTTTGAGGGCGTCCGCCTCGCCCCCCGCGGTCCACCAGGAGAAGATCTCGAGCTTCCCCGACAGCGCCGCAGTCGAGACCCCTGGCCAGCTCACCCCCAGGGCGGCCGCCAGGATCCCGGCGGCCAACGCTCTGCGCAGGATGGTACCGTTCATATCGCCCTCCTTCCCCCTTTCGGGGCGCAGGCTGGCCGGCGGAGTCTCCCGCCGGCGCGACGCCGGGTGCCCGGCGTGGTATAGGGTTGGAAGCGTCAGGGGTAGATCCCTCTGGTCATGAGCGCGTCGGCGACGCGCTGCACCGCGACGATCAACGCCGCCGTCCGCAGGGTCATCCGGCGTTCCTGGGCCAGGGCCGCGACCCGCGCGAACGTCGACACCATGAGGCGCTCGAGATGCGCGTTGATCTCCTGCTCGGTCCAGAAATACGATTGGAGGTCCTGGACCCACTCGAAGTAGGAGACGGTTACCCCGCCGGCGTTCGCGAGGATGTCGGGAACGACCGGGATCCCCCGGTCGGCGAGGATCGCATCCGCCTCGGGCGTGGTCGGACCGTTCGCTCCTTCCACCACGATCCCGGCCTGGATCCGCCCCGCGTTCTCGCCGGTGATCTGTCCCTCGATCGCGGCCGGGATCAGCACGTCGCACGGGAGCTCGAGGAGTTTCGCTGGGGAGACCGGCTGGGCGCCCGGGTAGCCGGTCAGGGTCCTCGCGGTGCGCAGGTACTGCAGGACGGCCCGCGGGTCCAGCCCGTCGGGGTTGTAGACCCCCCCGTCGATGTCGCTCACCGCCACGATCTTGCACCCCTGCTCGTGCAGGAGGCGGGCCGCCGCCTCCCCGACGTTGCCGAAGCCCTGGATGGCCACCCGGCTGCCGGCAAACGGGATGCTCCGCAGGCGCGCGGCCTCCCGGGTGATGATCATGATCCCTCGGCCGGTGGCGTCGCTCCGCCCCACCGAGCCTCCGATCACGATGGGCTTGCCCGTGACCACGGACGACACCGAATAGCCCCGATGCATGCTGTAGGTGTCCATGATCCAAGCCATGACCTGGGCGTTGGTCCCGACGTCGGGGGCGGGGATATCGCTCTTGGGACCCATGAGGGGGCTCACCTCGCTCGCGTACCGCCGGGTCAGCCGCTGCAGTTCGTCGCGCGAGAGTTGTCGCGGGTCGCACGCGACGCCGCCTTTGGCGCCCCCGAAGGGAAGATGCATGAGCGCCGACTTCCAGGTCATCCACATCGCGAGCGCCC
>VBAO01000315.1 GCA_005883865.1 Candidatus Segetimicrobium genomatis | reverse complement strand
CTGTACAACGTCGTCCTGAGTCTCCGGCGCGGTCCCGCCGCCGGCGACAACCCGTGGCACGCGTGGACGCTCGAATGGGCCACGCCCTCCCCGCCCCCGGAGGACAACTTCACGCTCGTGCCGCCCGTTCGCGGCCGCCGTCCGCTGTGGGACCTCGCCCATCCGCCGGCGCCCGCGGCGGCATCCTCCGGCCCCCCTCCCCGCCCGCGGCGGGACGCCCGGCCGATGGGCGGTCCCGAGCTCGGCATGGTGGCCTTCATCGCCTCGGAGGCCGTGTTCTTCGTCGTCTTGATCATCGCCTACGCGTACTACCATGAGGCGGCGCACACCGGGACCGTGGCCGTGCGCGTGCTCAATCCGGGCCGGGCCGGCCTGAACACGTTGTTCCTCCTGGCCAGCAGCGTGACGATGTGGCTGGGGGGCAGGAGCCTGGCGCGGCGGAACCCGAGCGGATTGCTCCTCTGGGTGGCCGCGACGATCGTCTTGGGCGCAGTGTTCCTGCTCGGCCAGGTCCGGGAGTGGGCGGGGCTGATCCGCGGGAACGTGACGATCAGCCGCGACCTGTTCGGGACGACCTTCTTCACCCTGACAGGGTTCCACGGGCTCCACGTGTTCCTCGGGTTGCTGCTGCTGATCATGGTGGGTGCGCTCGCCCTCCGGGGCCAGTTCCACGGGCCCACATCCAGCGGCGTCGAGGTGGTGAGTCTCTACTGGCACTTCGTCGACGCGGTGTGGATCGTCGTCTACAGCCTCATCTACCTCTGGTCGGTCGTGACATGACCGCCTGGCAGGTCGTTCAGGCGACGTGGGGATGGGAGCCATCGGTCGTGGGGGGCTGTCTCGTCCTCGCGGCGGGGTATCTCGCCGTCGCCGGCGCGAACCTCACGCGCCGGGCGGCCGCCTTCTTCGCGGGGATCGCCGTCCTGTTCCTGGCCTTGGATTCGCCCCTCGACACCCTGGGCGACACCTATCTGTTCAGCGCCCACATGGCTCAGCATCTGCTGCTCATCCTGATCGTCCCACCGCTGCTGCTCCTCGGGATGCCGGCCTCGCTGGTGGAGCGGGCGCGACGGGTCCCCTGGATGCGCCGTCCGATGTCCGCCCTCGGGGCCCCCGCCGTGGCGTGGGGGCTGGGGATCGGCACCATGGCGGTGTGGCACATCCCCGCCCTGTACGATGCGGCGCTCGTCCGCGGCGGCGTCCACGTCGTCCAGCACCTGTCCTTCCTGGTGACGGGGACGATCTTTTGGTGGCCGGTGGTCGCTCCGGCGGACGATGCCCGGCTCGGTCCGCTCCCGGCGGTGCTGTACCTCGTGGCGGCGGCGCTTGCCGGCAGCGTGGTGGGCATCGTCATCACCTTCGCCCGGGTGGATCTCTATCCCGCCTACTTCCTCCCGGTCGACCGGCTCGGGATCGAGCCACTGATCCGCAACGGCTGGGGGCTTTCCCCGGAGGTCGATCAGGAGCTGGGAGGGCTGCTCATGTGGATTCCAGGCGGGCTCGTCTACCTGAGCGCGATCCTCGGCGTGATGGTCCGCTGGTACAGGACGGCCGAGCCGACCGAGCCGGTCGCGCCGGCCGACGACGCTCGGGCGCCGCGCATCGCGGTGGGCGCGGTGAAGGGCTGACCCGATGTCGAATGGCGCGGACAGACCGGACACCTCCTCGCCGCCCGAGAGGGCGCCGTTCGCGGACGGCCCCACACGGCACGTGGGATGGAACGTCGCCAGGCCCGAGACCCTGCCTCGGCGGCGGACGGCCTGGCCGGCGGCGGCGGCCCTCGGCATCGTGTTGACCTTCTTCGGCGTCGTCACCGCCTGGCTCGTCGTCATCGCGGGCGTGGCGCTCCTGGGCGTCGCCACCGCCGGGTGGATCGGTGAGGTGCGGTACGATCTCGGCGGGGACCGCCGTGACGGCTGAGCCGCGGCGGCCTCCGGGCCCGCTGACCCGCAAGGATTTCCTGGCCAGGCTCACGATCGCGGTCTCGGCCCTCGGAGCGGCGGTCATCGGGGTCCCGTTCGTCGGCTTTCTGCTCGCCCCGTTCTTCGAACGGCAGCCGCAGGCGTGGCGCGCCGTCGGGCGCGTCGAGTCGTTCCAGATCGGGACGACCGTCAAGGTATCCTTTATCGATGCCTCCCCGCTCCCCTGGGCCGGCGTCGTCGCCCGGACGGCCGCGTGGCTCCGCCGCGAGACTCAGGATTCGTTCATCGCCTTCTCGGTCAACTGCACCCATTTCGGCTGTCCGGTGCGGTGGTTGCCCACCGCCGCGCTGTTCATGTGTCCCTGCCACGGCGGCGTGTACTATGGGGACGGGACCGTGGCGGCCGGGCCGCCGCCGAAGCCGTTGCCCCAGTACCCGGTTCGGGTGCGCAACGGGCTGGTCGAGATTCGGACGAGCCCGATCCCGATCAGCCCATGAGCCCGCTGCGGCGCGTCTGGCGCTGGGCCGACGACCGGCTCGGGATCTCGGACGTCATCTGGCCCGTGCTCACGCACCTCGCGCCGCGGGACGCGCGCTGGTACTACGTGTTTGGGACCGCGACCTTGACCACGTTCATGCTGCAGGTCATTACGGGAATCGCGCTGGCGCTTTCGTACATCCCATCGACCGCGGAGGCGTACGATACGCTCCAGTTCATCACGCACCAGGCCCCGTTCGGCCACATGGCGCAGACCTTCCTCATGGGGAGCTACAAGTACCCGCGGGAGATGAACTGGATCACGGGCGTGTTGCTGTTCGCGGTGACCGTGGCGATGGCGTTCACGGGACAGCTCCTCCGCTGGGACCAAACCGCGGTGTGGTCGATCCTTGTCTCGGCCGAGATCGCGGCGCGCATCCCCATCGTCGGGCCCTCGCTGGCCCGTTTCTTGCTCGCAGGCGACACCTGGGGCGGACAGACGCTGAGCCGGTTCTTCAGCTTCCACGTCTTTTGGATCCCCGCGCTCATCTTCGCGTTCGTGGGCGCGCACGTCTGGCTCGTGCTGCGCCACGGGATCTCCGAGCCTCCCAAGGCCGGGCAGCCGGTCGATCCGCGGACGTATCGCGCCTGGTATCATGCGACGATACGGCGGGAGGGAGTGCCGTTCTTCCCGGACGCGGCGTGGCGCGACGCGGTCTTCGGCGCCGGATTGGTGATCGTCGTGGCCGCGCTCGCGGTCCTCGTGGGCGCCCCGGAGCTGGGCCAGCAGCCGGACCCGTCCCTGCTCGCCTCCTCCCCCAGGCCGGACTGGTACCTCCTATGGACGTTCAGCCTCTTTGCGCTGCTCCCCCCGAGTTGGGAGAACACGTTCATCATCGTTGGACCGGCATTTGCGGCGATCGTCCTCTTCCTGATCCCGTTGTGGAACCGGGGCGAGCGCAGCCCGGCCCGGCGCCCCTGGGCCGTCGCGTCCGTCATCGCCATCTGCCTCACGGTCGGCACCCTGTGGATCGCCGGCATCACGTCTCCGTGGTCACCGGACTTCGCCGCGCGGCCGCTGCCCCCCACGGTCGTGGGGACGGCCGGCGGTCCGGTGGAGTTGGGCGCGCGCCTCTTCTACGACAAAGGGTGCGAGTACTGTCATGCGATCGCGGGGTACGGCGGCCTGCGCGGTCCTGATCTCACCACCGTGGGGGACCGCCTGACCCCGGCCGAGATGACCTGGCGGATCCTCAACGGCGGAGCGAACATGCCGGCGTTTGCCGGGAACCTCACCCCGGACCAGGTCGACGCCCTGATTGCGTTCCTCAAGTCGCGGACGGCCCGGTGACCCGGGTGGAATCCGGTATGTTGCTGGCCGGCGATGTCGGTGCCACCAAGACCGTCCTGGGGATCTTCTCCGCGGAGGCCGGGCCGCGGGCGCCGCTGGCAGAGGCCACATTCCCGAGCGCGCACTACACGAGCCTGGAAGCGTTGGGGCGCGAGTTCCTCGGGCAGGTCACCCAGACCGTGAATCGGGCCAGCTTTGGCGTCGCGGGGCCAGTGGTCTCCGGCCGCGCCGCGATCACCAACCTGCCGTGGGCGATCGACGAAGCGCGCCTTCGGGAGGCGTTGCGCCTCGCGTCGGTCCGTGTGGTGAACGATTTGACCGCCGTCGCGCGCGCCGTGCCGTTGCTGGACCAGGCCGACACGTGCAGGCTCAATGCGGGTGAGCCGGTCGCGGGCGGAGCCATCGCCGTCATCGCGCCCGGGACCGGCCTGGGGGAAGCATTCCTGACCTGGGAGGGCGGTCGGGTCCGGGCCTACCCGTCCGAAGGCGGCCACGCCGATTTCGCCCCCACCGACGCGCGCCAACTGGACCTCCTCCGGTACCTGCAGCAGCGGTTCGGCCACGTCAGTTACGAGCGGGTGTGCTCCGGGCGCGGGCTCCCCAACCTCTA
>VBAO01000370.1 GCA_005883865.1 Candidatus Segetimicrobium genomatis | reverse complement strand
AGATACACCTGCACCTCCTGGGCGGAATCGAGGGCCGTCTGATTGAGCGTCGCCCGGCGATAGGCCGGCATCGTCTCCAGGGTCCAGATCTTTCCCCGGTAGACGGTGGGAATCAGGGCGTGGAGGATGGTGGAGCGCAACACCGGGTCCGCGCACCCCACCAGGATGATGCCCCTCGCGGCCTGCAAGGCCTCGGAGATGGGGTGGACGAGTTCCGAGGACAGGCCCAGGGGCGCGAGGGTGGGCACGTCCGTCCTCGGGAGATAGAACCGCAGGCTGGCGGCGGGCCCCGACACTGTCGGCACGAACGTCACCACCATCCGCATCTCCATGCCATCCAGCGGAAACGTGGCGACCGCGGTGCCGATGCGCGCGTACTCAAGCCCTGTCAGCTCGCGCAGGAGGTGGAGGATGGCCATGTGCATCTCAATCGGATGGCCCGTGCGGTCCACCGGGACGCCGTGGAGACGGTAGCGGACCCGGGCCCGCGCGTCGACCGTGGGATCGAAGTGGATCTCGGTGGCCCCCTGTTGGAGGGCCTGGGCGAGATGGAACTGCAGGTACTGCACCTCGGGGCCGGCGCTGCGCTCCCTGACCGCCACTTCCTGGGCGAAGAGACCGTCCAGCACCTGCTGGATGTGGGAGCCCAGGGCGAGGGCGCGTTTCACCTGCAACCCGGTCCGGAGGAACACCTCGTCGACCGCGCGCTGATCCGTCGGATCGGCCATCGCCAGCGTCATCTCCCGGCCGGACTTCAGGATGGGCAGCACGCGGTGCTCTCTCAGGAAGGCCTCGGGGAGGAGCCGCGCGACCCCTGGGTCGATGGTGTCGGGGGTCGGGTAGATGTACGGGTACCCCAGTTGGTGGCCGAACGCCCATGCCACATCGTCCTCGGAGATGTGCTCCTGCTCGACCAGGATCTGACCGATCCGCATGCCGGTCGCCGCCTGCGTGGTCATGGCGCGCGCCAGCTGCTCGGGGGTGGCGAGCCTGTTCGCCACCAGGACCTCCCAGAACTTGTCGGCCTTCTTCTCCGGGGCGCCCGTCGGCGGTTGAACCGCCTCCCGGCCATCTCCCGCCAGCCAGCGGGCGACGTCCCGCACGAACGTGGTGACATCGATCGGCTTCTCGATGGCCCCGGCGCATCCCGCCTGCCGCCACAACGCCTCGTCCTCGGCGGTCGCATGCGCGCTCATCGCGACCACGAGCAGATGGCCCCCCCAGGGGCTCTCCAGCATGCGGCGCAAGACCTCCAGCCCGTGCATGTCGGGAAGGTGCATGTCGAGGAGGATGAGATCGGGCTGGCTCTCCTGCGCGACCGCAAGCGCTTCCCCTCCGGATCGCGCCACCCTGACCTCGAATCCCGCCGGCACGAGGACTCGCTGCGCCAGGAGGACGTTCATCGGCTGATCATCGACGATCAGGATGCGTGGGGGTTTGAGGGGCGGCACCCATGGTGCCTGTTCGCTCATCGTTGGTTCAACCGTTGGATGCTCAATCTACTTGTTTTGCCCAGGTGAACGCGCCGGTAGACCTCATTCGGGCGAGCGCTCCCGGGCAGCTTTGACACGAGAACGCCCCTCCTGCCATAATCGACACGGGTCAGGACTGCCCGCTGCGGGCGGTTAGCTCAGTGGCAGAGCGCATCCCTCACACGGATGAGGTCGCAGGTTCAAAACCTGCACCGCCCACCATGCACCCCGCTGCACCGGACTGCACGAGATCGCTGGACGCCGCATCAATCCTGGGTTTCAGCCTCTCCGGCCGTTGCACCGCGTGTCCTGCCGTTGCAGCCGATAGAGCGCCTTGCAAGTGCAGATTGAGTGCAGCCACAGCCCCCTCCGGGAAGACCAGATCGTCGATCCATTCCACAGGCCGGACGGGCATGCGATCCATTAGGTGCCCGTACGTATCGAGGGTGAACGCGGCGCTATGGTGTCCCATCTGCGCCGAGATGTACTTCGGGTGCTTGCCGGCCGCGATTAGCAGGCTTGCGTATGTATGACGCAGGTCATGGAAGCGGATCCTCGAAACCTGGGCCCGCTTCATTGTCGCGTGGTACGCCCTGGCCAGTACGGACGGCGGCACAGGGCCACCCTTCTCGCTAGAGAAAACGAGCGGGCCGGTCGCTGATTTCTGAAGTGCCAGCAGCGTCTGGCGGACGCTTGGCGCCATGTCGACCGTCCGGACGCTGCGCTCGGACTTTGGGGGTCCGAGGCGCCGCGTCCGGTCGTTATAGGAGCACGTCACCTCGATCTTGTTGGTCGCGAAGTTTGGGCGGTTCTGGGTCCGCCACCCCATCGCCTGCAACTCGCCAAGGCGGAGCCCTGTGAAGACGGCCGTAAGGAAGATCGGACGCCACGTCTCGTCCGCGGCGATGAGGAACTTCTGAATCTCCGCGGTCGTCCATAGGGTCGCCTCACGCCGCGGTACGGCAATCTTTCGGATGCGTTTGGCGGGATTCGCTGTGATCCGACCCCAGTCGACCGCGGCGTCGAGGATCTCTTTCAGCAGCACAAGACCGTGGTTCGCGGTCTTTCGAGCAACCTGCTGGATCTTTTGCGCGAGGTAGCCTTCGATGTCCTTCGGTGTAAGCGTCGTAAGGGTTCTACTGCCGAACGCCGGCAGTAGGGGAAAGTCCAAGAGCCACCGGTACGTGCCGAGCGTCGACTGCCGCACGTGGGTCTTGGCGTAAGACTCCATCCACTCCTCGGCGAGTTTCTGGAACGTTACCTGACTGCGCCGGCGCAGGATCGGGAAGATACCGGACCGGACCTCGTAGAGTCTCTGGTGGAGGACCGTCTCGGCCTCTTTCTTGTTTGGACCAATTGTCTCCCACCTTTGCCGGCCGTCCGGGCCGTAGTAGCGGATACACCATTTTTCTCCTCGCCGGACTAGGCCCATGGATGGTCCCTTCGACTATCCCCTGAAACCCGCAGGCGCCTGCCGCCACTGGACGAGCCACTCGCGGATTTCCACAGGATGGAAGCGTAGGACAGACCCGAATCGGTAACACGG
>VBAO01000369.1 GCA_005883865.1 Candidatus Segetimicrobium genomatis | reverse complement strand
CGCTACGTCGACGAGACCCACACGGACATCTTCGGTTCCGTGGACTGGTATCGGAATTACCTGGCCGTGACGGGCGCGTGCATGATGATGCGGCGGGAGGTGTTCGATCGGGTCGGAGGCTTCGACGAAGCGTACGAGGTGGCATTCAGTGACGTCGAGATCTGCCTCCGCATCGTCGGGGACGGGTACCGGATCGTCTACACCCCGTTCGCCAGATTGCGCCACCATGAAGGGGCGACCCGGGGACAGTACAATCCGCCGCGGGACACGCGAAGAGCGCTCCGCCAGATGCGGGCCCTGGTCGAGGCTGGGGATCCTTACTTCAACCCCAACCTGTCGTGTGAGTCGGCGGCGCCGGCGCTCCCCCACTGGGGCGACCGGCCCCGGAACAAGCTCCTCCAGCGACTCGTCAACCGGACCTCGACGTCATAACGGTCGGATCGCGCCCCGCCCTCGCTGCTCGGAAGGACCATGGATGCGCGCGCCGCCCTGGGAGGAACACCCTGCGATCCAGGGGGAGGTCGGCCCGGTCGCCGGCCGGGTCATCCTCTCGGCGCTTGCGCCACATCCGCCGCAGGCCCAGGATCCCGTCCAGCTTGCCCTTCAGGACCGCCGCCCTCGCCGGCGTCGCTAGATTCCACGCCAGCGTTCCGATCTGCGCGGCGAGGATCCAGAGGGCGTTTCGGAGCAGCACCTTGGGGGGGAAGTCCTTGGCGAGCAACCAGATGGTGTTCCGGTGACGCAGGTAGATGCTCCGCGGGGAGCGCGGCCCCCCCTGGGAGGCCCCTCCTTTATGGTAGACGATGGCGGGCTCGACCAGGGCCGCCGAGAAGCCCCGGCGCCGCGCTCGAATCCCGAGATCGACATCCTCGATGTAGGCTACGAACTCCTCGTCGAAATACTGCCCGTCGCGGGCGACCGCCAGCAGCATCGATCGCCGGTACAACGCGGCGCATCCATCGGGGCAGAACAGAGGACCGTCGTCCGCGCTCCGCCGCTCATAGGGGAGCCCGCCCTTGGTCAGGGCGATCCCCTGACGGTCGACGAGGCTCGGATCGGCATAGCGCAAGACGGTCGGAGCGACCATGCCGACCTGGGGGGTGGGGAGGGCCTCTCGCACGAGCTTGGTGAGGACGTCCGGTTCCGCGATCGCGTCATTGTTGATCAGAAAGACGAACTCGGCGCCCCGCTCCAGCCCCCAACGGATCCCGACGTTATTGCCTCCGGTGAACCCCGCGTTCGTGTCGCCCTTGAGGAGGAGCACGCGGGGACCGGACAATGGACGGGCCGGCGGCCGGCCGCGGGCGGAGGGCCTGCTCCCCGCCTGCTCCCCGATCTTTCGGCGGGGAGATCCTTCTGCGGGGAGATCCTTCTGTGGGGAGATCCTTCTGGGAGATCGTTCAGCGAGGGGGTCGCTCACCCCGGACACGTCATATTCCTCCAGGGCGATGGATTGCCCCGCCGCTCGGACCTCAAGGTACGGCGAGTCGACCGCGGCGTCGCCTCTCGCCCAGGCCTTGATGCGCGCGACCGACCCGTCGGACGACCCGTTGTCGACGACGATGATCTCGAACGCAGGATAGGTCATCCGCCGCAACGACTCGAGGCATTCGATCGAGTGCCGCCACCCGTTCCAGTTGACGACGATCACGGCCACCCGCGGCCAGGACGCCGGGTGGTCCGCGGCGGCGGACGCCATCGGGCGAGGTGGGCGGCGACGGTGAGGCCCGGTCATGGTGTGGCGGCCTGGCCGGCGAAGGTGACGACCCGCAGCCCTTCGTGCGTTTGGTCGTCTACGGGGGTGAACTTCCATGGGATATTCTCCGTCCACTGCTCAACGCCCTGGGGCGCAAACGCCATGCCCGAGTAGGGAATGTACGCCCACCGCGCCACACGCCGCGCAGAGAGTTGCTCGACGAGCGCCCGAAACTCCCCCGGGCTCCGCACGAGCATCAGTCGCTTCTCGAAGTACACGGGCCCGGCCCCCATCGTCAGCCACTCGAGCGGCGTCACCACGATCCCGGCGGGGATGCCCAGGAGCCACCGATTGGTGCGCGCGTTGAGCGCGGTCGCCTGGAACACCTGGTCCACTCCCGAGGCCTGGACGAGCATGCTGGCCACCAGCAACGCCGCCGCGGCGGCGCGAATGGCCGGCCAACTCTGAGGAGCAGCGGTCCGGGCGCGGGCCAACCCCGAGGCGGCCAGCCAGACCAGCGCCGGCAGAATCGGGAGCAGATACCGGGGGCCCCACTGGAGACCCCCGTGCGTCCCGGTGGCGACGACGGCGGCGCCGAAGAGGGCAGCCGTCACCCACAGGAACCGTTCCCAGGGCGACCCCGTCCCTCGAAGGAGCGCCAGGACCACGAATGGCGCCGCGGGGAGGAGGCCGGAGACCATTGTTCGGCCTGCGGCGATCCACACGACCGTCGCCGTACCGACAACGGCCCCTGATACAATCGCAGGAATGAAACGGCGGCCGGCCCCCGCCCGGATGAGGACCCCGGCGAGCAGGAGCGCGAGGCCCGCGGCCGCGCCGGCGGCGACCGCCGGGGGATTGAAGGCGTAGAAATTGGGCGAGGCCAGCAGATAATAGGCGTTGCCCAGCTTCTCGCCGACCCACCCTCCCCAACCCCCCGACGCGGCGTGAACGGCGCCGCTCACCCTCGTTGCGACAAGATCCTGTCCTTTCCACCCGAGCGGGCTTCCCACGAGGTGGGTGTTGAGGATCCACAGGCACGCGGAGGGCACGGCGGCCCCACAGGCGAGCGCGATCAATCCCTGTGCGCGGGCGCGGGGGGCGGCCACCAGCCATCCCACGCCCGCGGCCACCGCCAGGAGGTACATCTCGCTGCGGATCCAGAACCCCGTCGCCAGGAGTGCCCCGGCGGCGGCCGCCGCCGTCGATTGAAGCGGCCGCGGAGCGGCGGCCTCGGCCCCCAAGATGGCAAGGGCGCCGGCGCTCAGCAGCACGGCCAGGCTGTGATCCCAGAACACCACCCCGTAGATAAACAGCGGGGTCCCGAGCCCCAGCGCGAGCGCGCCGGCCCACGCGAGCCCAGGGGCGGGCTCGCGGTGAACAGCAACCCCGGCAGGCCGACGAAGCGGTAGAAGAGGGCCGACGCCATCGCGAAATACGGCTGGTACGCAAGATAGAATCGGCCGGCCCGCTGGAAATGGAACCACCCTCCGAGCGGGAAGTACTGTCCCGCCGGGTCCAAGGAGGCCGCGGGATACGGAACCGCGAGGTCGCGGTAGTGGGATCGTAGGAGGCTCTCGACCTGCACGAACCGCACCGCAGAGTCGGGGGACCAGAACGCGCCCGTCCGGACCAGAAGGAGCCCCACGACGGCCTGGGCGGCGAGGCAGATCAGCAGCACGAGAGGCAGGCCGCGCTCTGGTTGCGCCGGCCTCCGTGCGGGAGCGGCGTCGGGAACGCCGCCGGTGGCCGCCCGAACGGGACGGACCGCCCGCACGCGGAGGGATTCCGTCACGCGGCGCGCCGCGTCAGCCGGTGGGGCCGCAGCTCCCGGCCGAGGAGCCGGGCGTAGTCCCGGAGCGTCCTGCCGAGGCGCATCTTGCTCGCGCCGCCTTTCAGATCGTACCGCAGCACGAGAGGCACCTCCGCGATGCGGGGCCGGAGGGTGCGGGCCTTCAGCAGCAGCTCGGTCATGACCGAGAACGCCGCCGCCTCGATGAGGCGGTCTCCGTGCCGGCCCCAGAGCTCTTTCAGCACGGCGGCCCGGTAGGCCCGAAACCCCGTCGTGTAATCGCGCACCCCCGGGATCGGACACACGGCTCGGAAGACCATGCCCGCCGCCCGGCTCAGCAGCCGCCGGCGCCACGGCACCCCCTCCTCCCTTGCGCCCGGAACGAACCGTGAGGCGATGACGATGTCGTGTCCCGCCTGGAGCCGCTCGATCATCAGCGGGACGAGCTCGGGAGGATGCGAGTTGTCGGCGTCCATCGTGACCACCACGTCACCGTCCCGCGCCCGCCGGCAGACCTCGCGGATCCCCGTCCGGATCGCGGCGGCGAGCCCGCGGTTGCGCTCGTGCCGGATCACCTCGACCGGCAGCCGGCCTGCCATCGTCTCCGCCACCTCGGCCGTGTCGTCGCGGCTGCCGTCGTCCACCACCAGGACTCGGAAGCGAAGCCGCCCCGACCACGCCGCGCCGACCCGGCCGAGGAGCGGCGGGAGGTTCTCGGCCTCGTTGTAGGCGGGCAGCACCAGCCACACTTGGGACCCGGCGATGCGCGTGGCGACGCGGGCGGCGATGCGCGCGGAGGAGCCTCCGGCGCGCGGGATCGTGTGTCTGCTATTCCGCGCCGTTCGCACGATAGCCCCGGCTCGGGAGCCCGATGACGTAGACCGAATGAAAGTCCCAAGCCTGACCGGTGCCAAAGTCATCTTCGAGCAGCGCCCGCAATCGGAGGTAGGCGCTTCCAGGAAACGGAACCGTCGCGATGACCCACACGCGGGGATGGCTCTGGGCGAGGCGATGCGCCCACGCCTTGTTGATCTTGGGATCCGCCGCCTTCGTGATCCTCACCATCTGGAAAATCTCAACGGGCCACAGCTGGAACCGCTCCTGCGGTCCCTTGTAGTAATACTCGAACGCCGTCTGGGCAAAGCCGGGGATGAACAGCAGGTAATCCTTGGGAGCCGCCGCAGCGGCGACCAGCTCGGCTGCGCTGCGCCAATCGTGCACGCCATAGTCCACGGACGAATACCCGTTGATGACCGGTGCATTCAGCGCGAGCACGATCACGGTACACGCGGCCAGCGCGGCGGGCCGGATCTCCACGCCCCGTTTGGCCCAGCGCACCAGGGCGGCCGCCGCGAGATCGATCCCTGCCGCCAGAAGCAGGACAAACGCAGGAGCGAGAAATGAGAAGTACCGGGGGTAGAAAATGTTGACCCGCTGCGACACCGCGAATGCCGCGGCGATCGGGGCTCCCCAGTAGCACACGAGCAGCCAGGCCCGCCCCCCCCTGAGGGCATACACTCCCGCCCCCAGCAGGCCGAGGATCGGGAGCGTCGCAAGGGCCTCCTTCCAGGAAGGCAGGTTCGGTATGTGAAAGTATCCGCCCATCCCGAACAGCTCCCCGCCGAACCCGAAGAGCGCCAGCAGGGTGGCCAGCGCGTGGGTGTCCACCGGGGGCCGGAATGTCGGCCACCCCCGCCCCGACATCGCCTGGGCGAGGAACGCGGGGACCCAGGGTGAGAACAGCACGGCGACCGCCCCGAGGGCCAGCGCGGCGTCGCGGAGGGTCCGGCGGTCGCGCCGCCACCGCGGGATGAGATACAGGACCTGCGACCCCAGCACGAGGAAGCCGAAGTAGTGCGTGTACAGCATGAGCGCACCGCAGACGGCGTAGAGCGCCCAATGCCGCGCCTTTCTGGACTGGATCGCGAGATCGAGCGAAAACCAGGACCCCAGCGCCAGGAGCCCAAGGAGCGGATACATCCTCGCCTCCTGGGCGGCCTGCACGGCAAACGCCGACCCGGCGAGCAGCGCGGAGGCGACCAACGCCACGTTGCGGTCGACCAGCCTCCGCGCGAACGCGTACAACAGGACCACCATCGCGAGCCCGATCAGCGCGGAAAGACCGCGAACGGCCACTTCGCTCGAGCCAAACAGATGGAGCCACGCGCTCAACAGCGCGTAGTGGAGCGGTGGATGGGTGTCGTGATTGCTGGCGAGGTACCGGATGATCTCGGGCACAGGATA
>VBAO01000177.1:24624-26160 GCA_005883865.1 Candidatus Segetimicrobium genomatis | reverse complement strand
AGCAGCCGATCCCGCCGATGATCTTGCCGTCCTCCACCAGCGGAATGCCCCCGCGCGAGGCGATGACGTCATCGAGCGACAAGACGTGTTTATAATCCGACTTTTGCACGGCGCCCTCGTACGCCTTGGTCGGCCGGCGGAACTTCACCGCGGCGCGCGCCTTGTGCACCGCGATGGCAATGGACGCAAGCGCCGCGCCGTCCATGCGGTTGAACGCAACGAGGTTGGCGCCGGAATCGACGACGGCGATGTTCATCGGCCAGCCGCGTTAGGTGGCCGCCTCGATCGCGGCGTTGATCGCCGCCTGGGCGCGCTGCAGTGAGATCGGCGGCCCGTAGGGGGTGTTGAAGGGCATCTTGTCGGGAACGACGTCGAGCGGGTACGGCGGCGGCGTGGCGGGCTGCTGGGCGTTTCCCTGCCCGACGGCGAGCAACGCGGCGCCCAGGACAACAGCGCTCAAGAGACGGATTCTCGCATCCTCCCGATGATCGTGGCCGGCCGCGCGAAGGCGCGGCCGGCCACGTTTACCCCACGACGCTCACCGGGTCCACGGCGACCGAGTGCGCGTTCTTGCCCGACGGAATGTTCGTGATCCACTTGTTGGTGCCGGCGTCGATGACCCCCACGACCGGGGTGGGCTTCCCATCCTTCATGCCGTTGGACGTCATGCTCCTCGAGGCGGTGTAGTACCGGTTGTCTCCGGGGTTGTACCAGACCTCGTCGGAGCCGCCGACCTCGGTGATCGTCGCGACGACGTGCCCGTCGGTGTCATCGATGATGATTGTCTGCGCGTGGGCGCCATCATCGATCGCGTCCCCGCTGCAGCCCACCGCCAGGTGGTGCTGGGGGCCGAGGGCCAACCCGGCCGGCTTGCACTCGGTGAGCGGGTAGGTCGCGACGACCTTCATCGTCTTGGGGTCGATCTTGTCGACCGCGCCACCCGGATTCTCCTTGGAGGACACGACGTTCTGATAGAACATGCCGTTCTCCGGATCGTACGCGGGCTGCTCCAGACCACCGGCGCTCGTGTACGTGATCTTCCCAACGACCTTCCGGCTCGTCGTGGAGATGAACGTGATGAACGGCGGATCGTCCGCGTTGTTCGCGATCACGATGAGGTGGTCCTTCGGATCGTAGGCCAGCTCATCGGCGCGGTTCTTTCCGCCGTTGGTGATGGAGGCGACGATCGCGCCTGATTTCAAGTTCACGGCCTTAATCGAGCCGGGCGAATCGCCGACCCATGCCAGATTGTCGCCCGGGATCACCAGGACCCCATCGGGCCCGGAGGTGTCCGGCTTGCCGGTATTCCCCGCAAACTTGCCCCTGGCGAGCTGGGCCACCAGGGTGTTGGTCGTCGTGTCGATGACGTCGACCGCGTTGTTGGTGCGGTCGGCAAGATAGTACCTGTGGCTCGCCGGGTCCACCCAGCTGATGTCGTAGCTGAAAGCGCCTTTCTTCGGAGGCACGTTGGGCACGGAGATCGTGGTCAGCTTGTGGTAGGATTGGCCGAGCGCGGCCGTGAAGGTCATCGCGGGT
>VBAO01000177.1:0-24572 GCA_005883865.1 Candidatus Segetimicrobium genomatis | reverse complement strand
GCTCCAGTCGAGAAATGGCGCAACGCGGTCGTTCGAATTTGGAGGCCGTCCGGGTTCCGCACCGCGGCCCGGCACCGCTTTACCGTGGCTGTGTGCTTCTCAGCCCCGCTTTCGCGCTTTCCTTGCACGCCGTTCTCCACCGGCGCGTGGAGCCGCCTTGGGCTTCCGGGCCTTGCCGGCTCTCACCCTTGCTCTGACCCGCGGCTTCGACGGCCTTGGCGCTGCAGATCCCGCCTCCGGCATCGCTTCCCCCAACGGCTTGGGCGGCTTTGGCGTTGCGGACCCATTGTCCAGCATGACTCTCCCCCCCAACGGAAGCGTCTATCCCCCGGTACCCTTGATAGAGGATGTTCCCCTGTTTTCCTCTGCACCCCGCGACTCTCCTGCTGGCCCCTGGCCCCCGGCGATGCCCCTGCGCGAGCGGGGGGCGGCGTGCGGGTTCAGACCTGGTACCAGCGGTCGATCTCGCGCTCGAGCGCCTCCGGATCGGGATACCGCGTTTCGATCTCCCGGATGAAGCCGGGAACCTCGTCGCGATCGGGCGCAAGATCGCGCCTGGGGACGGCGAAGTCGTGGACGGAGAGGGCGGCGGTCGGCAGGCGGGTCGCGAGGGGCACGACCTCCGTGTGACGATGGCGGAGCACCCGCTCGTAGACGCCTTGGTACAGCGCGGGGTCGTAGGGGGCGTCCTGGACCGGTGGCGCTGGGAGGCCGAGCGACGGCGCAACCGCGACGATCTGCCGCCAGAGGTCGCGCACGACCGGGGCCGGAGCGTCCTCGCGCTCCTGTTGATGCCGGGGACGCGCGGCGCGACGCTCCCGCTCGTCCTCGAGGAACCGGCGCGTCTCGCGGGAAGGGACGGGGATGGCGAAGCAGGCCGAGGCCGCGCCGAGGACCGCCTCGGCGGCATCGTCGAGGCGCAGGTGGCCCGGTTCGGGGTGCCGCCGATCCCAACCCGCGACCGCGCGCCGGACCCAGAGGCCGAGGGCCTTCCGGATCACCGCGTGCGTGACCCCGTCCACGGAGGGATAGGGCCGCGCCGGCCCGCTGGCTTCGAAGACGGGCCGTGCGACGTCCCACCGCAGCAGGTGCACGACGCGCCCCGCCGTCTCCGCCAGGTGCGCGAGTTGGTGGAGCAGCAGGCTCTTTCCGGTGCCGGGGAGCCCGGCGAAGAACACCATGCGGCGGTCACCCGCCAGCCGCCGCAACTGGTCGTACAGGCGAGGATCCGCCCGAACGACGAGACGATCGGGTAGGTCCTCCATGGGGGGCCTGGACGATGAGGCGATTAGCGCGGCGAGGACCGTTGCAGATACTCTCGGACCAGCCTGGAATTCAGGTCGGCCTGCGCTCCGATCTGGTCGCGCGTCGCCTGGGGGAGCGCCGCGGCCGCCTCCTGGACGGCGGCGATGTACCGATCGTGCGAGGGGAAGCCCGTTTCCGCGAGGCCCTCCGCGGTCACTCCGTTCCCGCCGACTTGCTCGCCCGCGCCCGCGATGGTGAATGACAGGTGCGTTCCAAGGTACGTTCCGATGAACAGCAGGGTCGTTTGCGTCCCTTCGTTCGTCATCAGGATCTGCCCATTCCGGACCGCCCCCGCCTTGGTGGTCATCGAAAACGTCCCGCCGCCCGCCCGCGCGCTGACGCCGTTTGCGTAGGTGTATTTGGCGTCGGTCACCGGGACCCCGCCCAGGGTGCCCCGAAGGCTGCCGTTGTAGCTGCGCTTCGTTCCGGCGTCCGATAACGCGATCCCCACGACCGCCGGCGGCACGTCGAAGCGGTAGTAGAGGGTATACACGGATTCCGGCTGCCCGAAGGCCTGGGGCGGCGGCGCAAACGCGACGACGAGCCATCCGGCCGCCATCGCCGCGACCGCGCGCCCCCACAGTCGGGGGCGGTGTCTCACGGGCGTCACTCCCTTCCTGTGGAACGGGTTCGGCGGGGTGTGAGGACATCCTTCCCCGGCGGCCTGAGGCGGCTTGTCACCGTTTGGGCGGCAATCGTATAATTAAAGGAAGCCTGGTGCGGGGCATCGGGCCGAGGTGGTCCCAGGGGGAATGCCGCATGACGTTCGTGGACAAGACCCTTCACTGCCTCGACTGCGGGAAGGAGTTTGTCTTCACCGCCGGCGAGCAAGAGTTCTACTCGAAGAAAGGATTTACGAACGAGCCCCTGCGGTGCAAAGATTGCCGGGATTCCCGGAAGCGGTCCCGCGAGGGAGCGGCGGGGACGGCGCGCGAGATGTTCGACGCCGTGTGTGCGAAGTGCGGCGCGAAGACCCAGGTCCCGTTCCGCCCTCGGGAGGACCGGCCCGTGTACTGCCAGGAGTGCTTCCGGGAGATTCGCGCACAGCAGCGCGTGATGTAG
Source organism: Candidatus Segetimicrobium genomatis (assembly GCA_005883865.1). GTDB lineage: Bacteria > Sysuimicrobiota > Sysuimicrobiia > Sysuimicrobiales > Segetimicrobiaceae > Segetimicrobium. The sequence goes on along the minus strand of VBAO01000177.1, from coordinate 22,205 downwards.
GTCTCAGCCGGCTTGCCCCCCGCGTCGCTTAGGCCGCCGGCCCTTCCCTCCCACGCGATGCTCGCCGCGTCGGCGGTGTTGCTCGTCGTGGCCTGCAACCCGCTCGGAGCCGGTCGCCCGTCGCTTCCGGCGCCGCCCCATCCCGTCGTGCAGGGTCCGGTGGTGGCGGCCATCAGGCGCACGGGGGTCCTGCGGGTGGCGTCGGATCTGTCGTACCCGCCCCTCGCCTATCACGACGGGACCTCCCCGGGCGGGTTTGAGATCGACCTGGCCGGTCTGCTCGCGAAGGCGCTGGGCGCCCGCCTCGACGTGGTCGACACGCCCCGGGCGGCGATGCGTCCGGGAGTCGCCGGCGCGGACCTGCTCATCAGTCAATTGACGCGCGGGGACGCCCCCGGCCTTTCCTCGCCGCCCTATTATGTGATGCGTCAGGCGATCCTCTGGCGAGAAGGGGAGAGCCCGGTCCCCGACCGGGCGCTCCGCGGGCTTCGCCTCGCGGTGCAGGCGAGGAGCCGCGGCCAAACGGTGGCCGAGCAGTTGGGGGTCGCTCCGGCCGTGGTCACCTACGAGCCCAGCGAGGCCCTCGGGGCGGTCTCGCGCGGGCAGGCGCAGGCCGCCATTGCGGATCTGCCCCTGGTCGTCGAATACGCGCGGACCCACCGCCGCCTCGCCGTCTCGACCGGGCGGTGGGTCGAGGTCCCGCTCGTGGTGGTGGTCCGGCAAGACGCGCCGGACCTCCTGGCGTTCACGTCCGCGGCGATCCGCGAACTCGAACAGACGGGCGGCCTCGCCCGGCTGCGCCAGCGCTGGCATCTGTGAGGGAGGTCGCATGCAAATCATCGTGGCCGGAAGGAACATCGAGATCAGCGAGGCCCTGCGGGCCAGGGTCACCGAGAAGGTGGGCCGGTTGGCCCACCATTTTGAGCAGGTCCACAAAGCCCAGGTGGTGTTGCGGGTCGAGCCGCATCCCGGACGGAACCAGATCGTCGAGGTCACGGTGTGGGCCGACGGCGTGGTGCTTCGGGGCGAGGAGGCAAGCGCGGATATGTACGCCTCGATCGACCACGTGGTCGACAAACTCGACAAGCAGATCAGCAAGTTTCGGGACCGGGTCATCAAGCGCCGCCGCCTGATCGCGGGCCGGCGCAAGCACCAGGCTGCTGTCGCAGCCGAGACGGCGCTCCGGGAAGGCCCCGGCGAGACCGAGACCGCGCCGGTGCAGATCTACCGTCGGAAGCGCTTCGAGATGAAGCCGATGACGCCGGAGGAAGCGGCGGTGCAGATGGAACTGCTCGGCCACACGTTCTACATGTTCCGGAACTCCGAGACGCTGGAGGTGAGCGTCGTCTACCGCCGGGCCGACGGCCGGTACGGGCTGATCGAACCCGAGGGGTAGGCCCCCCCGACATCGCCATGCGGCGTGTCACGTTGGAGCGATCCTGGGAGGCGCGATGGAGCAGCGAGCACGTCGATCCCTAGCGGACGACGCCGAGGGGGTCATCCGGCGTCTCCACGGCGTCTCGGCCGCGCGGGTGGAGGTCAAGGATGGGCGGATCGACCAGGTCCACGTGCTGGGCTCGGCCGACCGGACCGCGCGGGTCCTGGTGGCCGACGTCATCGCGGCCCTGGGCGCGGAACTCGGGGTGACCCTCGAACCGCCCCAGGTCCGGGTCGCGCTGCTGCGCCCGGGGCAGACGCAGGCGGGGCCGGCGCCCCTGGGAGCGCGGCTCAAAGTGATCGGGCTGACGATGACCACCCTCCGGGATTCCCAGGAAGCCCGGGTGCGCATCGAGCACGAGGGGCTGACCTACGAGGGGTCGGCCTCGGGCCCCGGGGGCGCCGCCAACGGCCCGGGAGTCGTCGGCGCGGCCACCCTTCGGGCGGTTGAAACCTACCTCAGGTCCGGACCGGTGTTCCACCTCGAGGCGGCGACCGTCGTCTCGCTCGCGACCCACCAGGTCGCGGTGGCGCTCGTCGGGTGGGCGGGCCCGCAGGAGGAGCTCTTGAGCGGGGCCGCCATCGTGCGAGACGACCCCCGGGACGCGGTGATTCGGGCGGTGCTCGACGCGGTGAACCGTCCCGTCAGCTGGCTGGGCGCCCGGTAAGCCCGAAGCGACGATGAGCGTGGAGGCGCCTGACAGCCCCCGCATGATGTCTTTTTTTGAGAGAAGATGCGAAGCGAGGAGGGTCGTGATGCTTGTGAGGACAACGCTTTGGTCGGGCTCCCAAGAAGCCCTTGAGCGTTGGGTACGTGAAGTTACGGAGAAGGTCAAACCCGCTATCCAGAAGTCCCCAGGCAACGTCGGTGCGTATTTCCTGGTTGATTGGGTAAACGGTAAGGCGCTGACCATGACCCTGTGGGAAAGCGAGGAGGCAGCGAGGGCTACCGACGTGGGCGCCGATCAGCGCCGGGCAACCACTGCTGCGCGGACCGGTGTGAGTCAAGTGGAAACTGGAAGATATGAGGTGGTGGCGAAAATCTAAGAGGTTCGTCATACAAGGCAGGTCCATCAGGTGCGAAGGGAGGCGGGGGGCAGAGTGGCAATAGCTTAACGATCCACCCTCCACGCAGCCGGGGCAACTTCAGGTAGCCCAGGCCGTCACTGTTTGGACTGACTCGAACCCATCACACTCTTTAGGATTGGCCAAGTTCCAAGTTTAGAGTACAATTGAGATTGGAATGCATGCCTCCGTCAAGCTGAAGGGCACAGCGCTCCCGGCAGCCGCCGTAGAAGTCAGACCGCTCGCTCGGGACATGAGCACTGCGAGACTTCTCGCGCAGATGCAACGGCGTATCTATCCCAAAGCGATGCAGGAAGATGCGCGCGCAATCCTGTCCGTACTGGCATCCACCGATCTGAGTCGGGGTCTATTCGCGGACGGGGAACTTGTCGGATACGCGCTGTTCCAAAGAGACGGAGAAGGGACAATCTACCTCTATGATATTGCGATCTTGCCCCATCTACAGCGCAGGGGTCTGGGCACGAAACTTGCGCAGGCAGCGCTCGCCGCGGCGTGGCGAAGAAGGTTGAAAGTCCGGATGCACGTCCGTGCAACGAGCTATCCACTCTTCGTCAATCGCGACAAGCTTCGGGCGGCCGCCTATCGATTAGTGAGAAACAAATTTGTGCGCGACTTTTACTTTAAGGAATTTGGCATTCACGAAGACGCCCACGAGTTGGTCATGAAGCCTCTCGTCCGCAGGCCGCTCATCGCGGCACGGGTGGGGTAGGCACCGGTGACAACCTCCCTGGCCTTCCGGATCCTGCTTTCTCACTTCTTACCGGGGCTCCTGGCTCTCCCCGGAGCGATCGCGCTGACCGCGCTGCTCCTCTCTTTTTCCGGGCTACAATCCTGTACCTCGTTCACCTGCTGTCCTCAGATCTGCACAGGCAGGTTGCTGGACTGGGCTAGAGGCAACCCTGCGCTCGCGTCGCTTGGTGTTCTTGTGATTCCGCTTGTCCTTGGCATATTGGTCGATGATTGGCGGCACAGTTTCTGGCCGTGCGACGAAGACAGCAACCCGAAGTGGGGCGGAGCAATCGCCCAGCTGGCCGTGCTGCCGAGGCACCTGTTCAGATTCATGTATGACGAGTATTACTACTACGTCGAATTCGATGGAAACGGCTTTCTTGCCGTTGGATTCTCTGGGTCGTTTGTATTTCTCAACTACTTGAGGACAAATCTGCTCCCGCTCTCACGGCAATCGATTGTTGTCGCGTTACTCATCTTAGCCGTGTCGGCGACGTTGTTTCGGTTTCTATGGCGTTCTTGGCACAAGGCTCTGGACGAGTTCTTCGACGATCTGGGTAGTACGGCGCGTTCTCACAGAGAGGGCAACCGATGCTGAAGCTGTTCCAATCGCTGCTGGGCGATCCGAGCGAGCGGATCGTCAAAGACCTGCGGGAGTCCGTCGTCCAGGAGGTCAACGCGCTCGAGCCCGAGTTCGAAGGGCTCTCCGAAGCGGCCCTCCGCGGGAAGCTGGAAGAACTCCGCGAGCGCGCAAAGGCCGAACCCCTCGAGGCGCTCATGCCCGAGACGTTCGCCCTCGTCCGCGAGGCCAGCAAGCGGGGCCTCGGCCAGCGGCATCACGACGTCCAGCTCATTGGGGGCGCGGTGCTCTTCAGCGGGAAGATCGCCGAGATGAGGACCGGCGAAGGGAAAACGCTCGTCGCGACCCTCCCGCTCGCGTTGAACGCACTCGAAGGGCGGGGTGGACACCTCGTGACCCCCAACGACTACCTGTCCCGGCTGGGCGCGGGCTGGATGGGCCCCATCTACACGCTCCTGGGGCTGCGCGTCGGGGTGATCACCCATGAGTTCGCCGGCATCTACGATCCTACGTATGATGATCCGGTCCGGCACGGGGATGAGCGCCTCAACCACTTTCGTCCGGTGTCCCGGCGCGAGGCCTACCTGGCCGACATCACCTACGGAACCAACAACGAGTTCGGGTTCGACTATCTGCGGGACAACATGGTCATCCGGCGCGATGACCTCGTCCAGCGCGAACTCCACTACGCCATCGTGGACGAGGTCGATTTCATCCTCATCGACGAGGCGCGGACGCCCCTCATCATCTCGGGCCAGGTCGAGCAGTCCATCGAGCTCTACTACCAGTTCGCCAAGCACATGCCCCGGCTCCAAGCGGAGCGCGACTACCGGGTGGACGAGAAGCTCCGGACCGCCACGCTGACCGAGGAGGGCGTGACGACCATGGAGCATCTCCTCGGGGTCGACAACCTGACCGATCCGCAGCACATCGAGCTGATGCACCACGCCCAGCAGGCGCTGCGCGCGCACACGCTGTACCACCGCGACGTCGAGTACGTGGTGAAGGACGGGCAGGTCATCATCGTCGACGAGTTTACGGGGCGCCTGATGTTCGGGCGGCGCTACAGCGATGGGCTCCACCAGGCGATCGAGGCCAAGGAAGGCGTTCGGATCGAAAAGGAGAGCCAGACGCTGGCGACCATCACCTTCCAAAACTACTTCCGGATGTACCACAAGCTGGCGGGCATGACCGGGACGGCGAAGACCGAGGAGGCAGAACTCACCCAGATCTACAACCTCCCGGTCGTGGTGGTCCCGACCGACCGGCCGATGGTCCGTGAGGACCTCCCGGACCTCGTGTACAAGAATGAGAAGGGCAAGATCCAGGCCGTGGTCGATGAGCTCGAGGAGTGGTACAAGCAGCGGCGGCCGGTCCTGGTCGGGACCCGGTCGATCGAGAAGAGCGAGGGGCTGTCCGCCCTCCTCCGCCGTCGCGGGGTTCCCCACCAGGTGTTGAACGCCAAGTACCACGAGAAAGAGGCGGAGATCATCGCCCAGGCGGGCCGCCCCGGCGCCATCACGATCGCGACCAACATGGCCGGGCGGGGCGTCGACATCATCCTGGGGGGCAACCCTCCGAACCCCGAAGACGCCGAGCGGGTCCGCGGCCTGGGCGGGCTGCACATCATCGGGACCGAGCGGCACGAGGCCCGGCGGATCGACCACCAGCTCCGCGGCCGCGCCGGCCGCCAGGGGGACCCGGGCTCCTCCCGATTCTACGTGGCGTTGGACGACGAGTTGATGCGGCTGTACGGCGGGGAGCGCGCCCAGAAGTTGATCGGCTGGATCGTCGAGGACGACGTCCCGCTCGAGCACAAGATGTTGACCCGGCAGATCGAGGGCGCGCAGAAGAAGATCGAGTCGTATCACTTCGACGTCCGGAAACACGTCCTCGAGTACGACGACGTGATGAACGTGCAGCGCAAGGTCATCTACGCCGAGCGCCGCACGATCCTCGAGGGGTCCAGCGTCAGGGAAAACATCCTGAACTTCATCGAGACCCTCGTGGGAGACCTCGTGGACGGATTCTGCACCACGGAGGTCCGGCCGGAGGAGTGGGACCTCCCCGCGCTGCTCGAGGAGGTCCGGGGCTTCGCCCCGCTGCCCGCTGAGCTGTCGGAGAGCGCGCTCCGGGCCCTGGATGCCGCCGAGATCAAGGAGCGGATCCTCACCGCGGCGCTGGCGGCGTACGAGGCGAAGGTCGCCTCCGTCGGAAGCGAGATGATGCGCGAGGTGGAACGGCTGATCCTGCTGCAGACCCTGGACCGGAAGTGGATCGACCATCTGTATGCCATGGACGCGCTGCGCGAAGGCATCGGATTGCGCGCCTACGGGCAGGCGAACCCGCTCATCGAGTACCAGAAGGAAGGCTACGCGCTCTTCGATCAGCTCAAACACGATGTGCTGGAGGAGACGGTCAAGTTCCTCTACATCGTGCAGGTGCAGACCGCCGCTCCCATGCCGCTTCCCCAGACCCGGCCGGCCTACCGCGTCACCCGGCAGGAGGGGGATGGGGATCGCCCGCGCGGCGCGCCGGCGGCCGCGGCGGTGCAGGTCCGGACGGCCAAGGTCGGGCGCAACGATCCATGCCCGTGCGGCAGCGGGAAAAAGTACAAGAAGTGTCACGGGCGCGACGAATAGCGCCGTCCGGTTAGGTCGCGGCCCACCGCCGCCCTGGTTGCGTACGCCGCGCGTAGTCTGGGCCCCCTCCTTCGACCTGTCGAGTCCCGATCGTGCCGTTCGCTTCACGGACCTCGTGGCGGTGGTGGTCTCCGGCCTGGGCTTCGTCCTCGCGTTTCCCCTGCCCGACCTGGGGTTCGTGGCGTGGGTCACGCTAATCCCGCTCCTGATCGCCACGCGCCACCACCCGCCCCGCGCCGCGTTCTGGCTGGGGTGCCTGTGGGGGATCGTCGCCTACGGTGGCGTGTTCTGGTGGAGCACCACGTTTGGGGTGGCCGCCTGGGCGCTGCTCACCGCGCTCGGCGCGGTGTTCCCAGGCCTCGCGATGCTCGCGACCGCGTGGGTCGAGCGCGACCACGACGGCCCGTGGATCTTCCTCTGGATCGCCCTGGTATGGACCGCCGTGGAGTTCCTGAGGAGCCAGGGCCCGCTCGGCTTCCCCTGGGCGCTGCTGGGAGCGTCCCAGCACCAGGCCGCCTCGGTCATCCAGATCGCCTCGCTGACCGGCGTCTACGGGGTGAGCTTCCTTGTCGCGCTCACGAACGCCACCCTCTACGTGATCCTGACCCGCCGCGCGGTCGTCGTCCCGGTGTGCGGAACCGGGATCGTGCTGGCCGGGGCGCTCTTGTGGGGGGTGGGTGAGCTCCGCCACCCTGTGCCGGCCACCTTCGTTGCCGCCGCCGTCCAGCCCAACTTCCCCGGGCGTGGGGAGCAGGGTCCCGAGGCCGCCGCGCGTGCCCTCGCCGACCTGGGACGGTTGACCCACGAGGCCGCGGGCCGCGGCGCGACGCTGGTCGTGTGGCCGGAGACCGCGTCCCCCGTCGACATCGGCAGCCCGCCGGTGCTCGCGGCGATCCGGTCATGGGCGCGCGCCGATCGAGTCTCGGTGATCGCCACCAGCCTCGAAGGGGGGCGCACCAACTCGGCGTTCGCGTTTGCGCCCTCCGGCCTGCTGGTCGGGCGGTACGACAAGGTCCGGCTCGTGCCGTTCGCCGAGGCCGGCGAGGAGCCGGGACGCGCGCCTGGGGTCCTGCGAACGCCGCCGGCCCAACTCGGCGTGGCGATCTGCTTTGAGAGCGTCTTTCCCGGGATCGCCCGGCGGGCGGTCCGGGATGGGGCGACCCTCCTCGCAGTTCTCACGAACGACGCCTGGTTTGACGGCCGGACGGCCCCGGCGCAGCACGCGGCCCTGGCGCCGTTCCGCGCCGTCGAGGAGGGGCGGTATCTCATCCGCGCGGCCAGCCAGGGGATCAGCGCCATCATCGATCCACGGGGTCGCACGCTCGTCGAGTTGCCGCTGGGCAGGCGCGGCATCCTCACCGCCCCGGTCGCGCCGTTGCGCGGGCTGACGGTGTACGCTCGGATCGGCGACGCCTTTGGCTGGATGGCCGCGCTCGCGTCCGCGGGCCTGCTGCTGCCGCGCGCGCTGGCCTTTGTCGCCGAGGAGACCGGGACCCCGGCGTTCTCACGACTCGTCGCTCACTCGGCGCTTCCCCTGGCGGTGATCGGAGCCGTCATATGGATCGAAGGGCTTCGGGCCGCGGCCCCAGGACCGCCGGGACTGTCCGTCCCGCTTGTGGCGCTCCTCTGCGTCACCGGCCTCCAGAGCCTGGGACGTCCCGCTCGGGACCTCGGGTTCCAGGCGGGCGGTGTTGGCCCCGCCCTCGTGTTCGGGCTGGCGGGGGTCGGCGGGCTCGCGCTCATCGCGCGCCAGGCGTTCGCCAGCCACGGGGCTCTGCCGGCCCTCGGCCCCCCGGGCGGGGGAGGGTGGGGCGGGGCCGCCGCGCAGGCGCTGGCGGGGGGCCTCGCCCTGGAGTGGTGGCTCCGCGGCCTCGTCTTCGCCGACGCCGCCGCGTGGCGGGGCTGGAGGGTCGCGGTGGTCTGGTCGGCGCTTCTCGGCGCCGCCGCCGCGTCGTGGCGCGGCGCCGAAGCGATGGTGTGGGCGCTGTACCTGGGAGCGCTGCTCGGTCTCGTTCGCGCGCGGTGGGCTCAGGTGCCCGCCCTCGCGGTCGCCCACGCGGCCGGGACCCTCCTCCTCGGCTTTTTGATTTCGCTGTGGTGAATGCTATAATAAATTGCTGGCCGCGCGGCGAGGAAGCCGCCGGCGCGCCGGCAGGCCGGCGATGACGGGGAGGCTCGTAGCGTGACAATCGACGATCTCAGGCGGCTCCTGGGCGAGTACCAGGAGCGCGTGCAAAGCATCGGGAGGCACCTTTGACCTTCCTCGCCAGCGGGCCCGTCTCAGCGACCTTGATCGCCAGATGCAGCAGCCGGCGTTTTGGGCGGACCCGGACGCGGCCCGCCGGACGTCCCGCGAGGTCGCGGCGTTACGCGGCCGGGTTGATGAGCTGAGCCACCTCGAGCAGGAGGTGGCCGATCTGCTGGAACTCGTCGACCTCACCGCCCGGGACGACCCGGGCGCCCTCGGTGACATCGAGCGCGAGGTGCGCGCGGTCGGGAGCACGATCGAGCGCCTCGAGCTCGCCACCCGGTTCAGCGGAGAGCACGATGCCCGGAACGCCATTCTCTCGATCCATGCGGGCGCCGGGGGGACCGAGTCCCAGGACTGGGTCGAGATGCTCCTTCGGATGTACCTGCGGTGGGCTGAGGCCCATGGCTATCGGACGGAGGTCGTGGACATCTCACCCGGCGAGGAAGCGGGAATGAAGAGCGTCACCGTGTTCGTGTCCGGGACGAACGCCTACGGCTACCTCCACGGGGAGCGGGGGGTGCACCGTCTCGTGCGCCTCTCGCCGTTCGACGCGGCCCACCGCCGGCACACCTCTTTTGCGCTCGTCGATGTGATCCCGGAGGTCGAGGCCGCCGAGGTCCCCGTCAAGGACGACGAGCTCAGGATCGACACGTACCGCTCCGGGGGCGCGGGCGGCCAGAACGTCAACAAGGTGGAAACGGCGGTGCGGATCACCCACGTCCCCACCGGGATCGTCGTCCAGTGTCAGAACGAACGCTCGCAGCACGCCAACAAGCTGACCGCGATGAAACTGCTCCAGGCCAGGCTCTACGAGTTGCAGCATGAGGAACAGCAGCAGAAACTCACGGCCCTGCGGGGCGAGCACCGGGACGCCGCGTGGGGGAACCAGATCCGGTCCTATGTCCTTCACCCCTACACCCTGGTGAAGGACCATCGCACGGGCCTCGAGACCGGAAACGCCCAGGCGGTCCTCAATGGGGACCTGGACGCGTTCATCGAGGCGTCGCTGCGCGTGGGGAAGCCCCCCGCCGAGGGATCGAGGGGCAGTGGGGTAGTCGTGCCCCTCTGGCCGAAGCGGTGGTGGTGGTATTCGGTCGGAGTTCTCGCCGCCGCTGTCTGCATCAACCTGGCCACTCCCGTCGTGGCCGCCACCCTGCTTGGAGCCTCGCTGCGCACGTTCCTTCCCGCCGCCGGGGTGGACGTCACGCTCGAAGCGTGGCCGGTCCCCGCGCTGTGGTGGGGGAGAATGGATCGGATGACCGTGGCGGCGCGTGACGTTCGGGTGGGGGACCAGCGCCTCGAGCATTTCAGCGCCACGCTCGGCCACGTGCAGGTGGATCCGCGGGCGCTGTACGTGGACCGCGCGTTCGTGGTCCGCGCCATCGGCTCCGGCCACGCCCAGGCGACGGTCTCGCAAGATGCCCTCGCGCGAACCCTGGCGCGCGAGCCGGGGGTGCGGATCCATGCGCTCGTGGTGCAGCCCGGTCGGGTGCTCGTCCGCGGAGTGATCCCCGCGCTCGGCGCCGACGTCGCGATCGAGGGCGCGGGACGCCTCGTGCTCGGCCCGGGCGGGACGATCGATCTCATCCTGGATCGCGCCGCCGCGACCGGCGCCACCCACGGCGCCGCGTTCAAGGGTCAGGTGACGACCCGGATCCCGGGCGTGATGCGGATCCCGGCGTTGCCGTTTGGGCTTCAACTCACCGACGTGCGAATGGACGATGGGAGGCTTGTCCTCGACGCGGGGATGGGCTCGTCGTAGCCCGGCGCGGCCCGGGGTGATGCTCGAGGGACGCGGGTGATCCCGCGGTCGCTGTGGTCCCGGTATCCCATCCTTGCGGTGTGCGTGGTCGCGGGGTTGGCGGCCGCCCTGGCCGTCCTGGTCCATCGGTACCGGCTCGAGCAGTCGTACCGCACCGTCGAGATCACGGTCGACGGCGACGACTGGACCACGCTCCTCCGGCGCACCGGGGCCGATCGGGATGTGTTCTACAGCGCGCTCTACGAGGCGGGAGCCCGGAGCGTCACGGTCTACGCCGCGTCGCTCAAGCGCCTCGCGGAGGCCGGGCGCGTGACGTACATGACCGGAGCCGATCTCGCAAACCTCGCGCGGACCAACGCGGTGGGCGGACCGTTCGGCGATCTGGTCCGGGCCGGCCGCATTCGCCCCGGCAACACCTACGTCCTGGGAGCGCTGCCGATCCTCGACCAGGTGCGGTCCGGGCTCGCCGTGCACCTGGTGCCCCACGGAGGATCGGCCCGGATCACGCTGGTCGAAGGCAGCGGGCCGGTGCTGGAGATCGAGGGGCGCGGTCCGGAGATCGAGGAGGCGCCGCTCGGGGTGAGCCCCGAGGACGCCGCCGCGCTCCGCGCCCACCGGCTGGCCGTGGACGTGCGGATGCGGAACTTTCATGAGGTCGCCCCGGGCGGCCTGGAGGCCTTTTTTGCCCAGCTTCGGAGCGCGGGGGAGCGGCCCACCCTGATCTTCGACGGCACCCAGGTCCTCGGATACGAGCGCCTCATCCCCCAGGTCGCCGAGCAGATGAAGGCGTCAGGGTTCGCCTATGGGCAGATCGAAACCTTCACCGCCCGCCGGCGGCAGCGGGGCGATCTTGCGCTGGCCCTGAACGTCGCGCCCCAGGTCCTCCGGGTGTTCAGCCTCACGCCGGACGAACTGGCCCTCCTCTCTCTACGTCCGGCCGTTTTTGAGCACCGGCGCCGGCGAGGATCAGATTCAGGCGAACCTGTCCTACGTCCGGTCGATCAGCGCCGCCCTCGAGCATGGGGGGTACCGGATGGGGAAGGCCGCGCCCCTGCCGAACGTGGCGATTCGCCCATGGTTGTACGGGCTCATGGCGCTCGGGGCGCTTGCGGCCGGGGCGATGGCGGTGGGGGAGACGGCCGCGATCCTCGGCCGCCCGGTCCCTCCTCGCGTCCTCGGCGCGGGGGTCCTGGCCGGGGGCGTCGTCACCGCGGCGGTCGTCATCCTGCACCACGTGACGCTCTGGAGCCAGCTCCTGGCGCTGCTCGCTGCGCTCGCGTTTCCGACGCTCTCCCTGATGGGGATCCTGCCCCCGCCGGGCGCGTCCCCGCGGCCTCCGATGGCCCCGGGGGCCCGGGTGGTGCTGGGGAGCGTCCTGCGGCTGTGGGCGGTATCGGCCGGCAGCGCGCTCGGGGGCGTCTTGGTCGCGGGGCTGCTCAGCCAGTGGATCTTCATGCTGGAGATCAAGGAGTTCCTCGGGGTCAAGCTGGCCCACATCGTTCCCGTCGTGCTGATCGGGTTGATGCTCGCGGCCGCCGATGCGCCCCGCGGGCAGCTGTGGCCGCGCCTTCGCGCGTGGGCGCGCCAGCCGCTCCTGCTCGAGTACGGGATCGTGGTGATCGCGGTGGGGCTCGCCGCCGTCTTCGCCCTCGGGCGCACCGGAAACGCCGGACTGCCCGCGCTGGGCGCGCTCGAGCTCAAGAGCCGGGTGATCCTGTCGCACCTGGTCGTCGCGCGTCCTCGGACGAAGGAGTTCCTGATCGGGCACCCGTTCCTGGCGCTGGCGTTTGCGCTGCCGGCCCTCGGGCTCCGCCGCTGGGTGCTGCCGGCGGCGCTCCTCGGCGCGATCGGCCAGGTGGGACTCGTGAATTCCTTCTCGCACATCCACACCCCGATCGTCTACGTCGTCCTCCGCACCCTCTATGCGCTCGTCATCGGATCGGCGATCGGCGCGGTCCTCATCGTCCTCGTCCTGTGGGGCCGCCGCCGGTGGTCCCCCCACGGGACCGCCCCGGACGCTCCCAGGGGGCGGCCGGTCCGCGCCTAGACGCCGCCCCCAATGAGCCGGGTGGTGCTCTCCGGCTATTACGGATTCGACAACCTGGGGGATGAGGCGGTGCTCGCGGCGACCGTCGACGCCCTGCGGGCCCGGCGCCCGGACGTCGAGATCGCGGTGCTCTCGGCCGCTCCGGAGGCCACGGGTCGAGCGTTCGGCGTCGAGGGGGTACCCAGGGCCGGCCTGCGCGGTCTCGTGCGCGTCCTGCGGCGGTGCGACCTCTTCCTGTCGGGCGGCGGAAGCCTGTTCCAGGACGTCACGAGCTGGCGGAGCCCGTGGTACTATCTCGGCGTGCTCGCGCTGGCCCGGCGATTGGGCTGCCGCACGGCGGTCTACGCCCAGGGGATCGGGCCGCTGCGCGGCCGGGCGATCCGATCCGCGGCGCGCCGGCAGCTCAACGCCGTCGACCTCCTCACCCTTCGGGATCGGGAGTCCCTCTCGGTCCTCGCCGCGCTCGGGGTCGACCGTCCCCCGGCCGTGCTGGCTGGCGATCCGGCCCTGCTCCTCGCCCCCGAATGGTCGGCGCGCGTGCTCGCTGAGATGGCGCAGTGGGGGGAGGGAGTCCACCTCGGGCTCGCGTTGCGCTCGTGGAAGGACGACGCGTGGCTCGACGCGGTGACCACAGCCGCCCGAACCGTCGCCGAGCGCTGCGACGCGCGGTGGGTGTGTCTGGCGATGCAGCGGCCCGGGGATCTCGCCCTCGCCGAGCGGGTGGCCGCGACCGTCGGGCCGGGGGCGCGGGTGGTGCGGGCGGCCCTCACTCCCCGCGAGATGCTGGCCCTGGTCTCCGGCCTCACGCTCGTCGTGGGCATGCGCCTCCACGCCCTCGTGTTTGCGGCGACGCAGGGCGTGCCCCTCGTGTCCCTGGCGTACGATCCCAAGGTCGGCGCGGTTGCCCGCGAGCTGGGGGAGCCACTCCTCGATCCCGGACATCTCGATGCGCCTGTCCTCGTCGGGATGATCCGGGACGCGCTCGCCGACGCGGGGGCGCGGCGCGCCCGCGTGCTCGCGGCCGTCGCCCCGCTTCGCGCGCGCGCCGCATTGGCGCCGAACCTCGCCGCGCAGATGGTCCCGTGAACCGGGTCGACGTGCTCGGCGTGGGGTTCGATCCGGTCGATCTGGACGGGGCCGTCGGCTCCATCGTGGCGCTGGCGCGCGACCCGGGCCCCCATCTCGTCGTCACGGCCAACGTCGAGATGGTCATGCAGGCCCGTTTGGCTCCCGATCTCCGGGAGATCCTCCACCGGGCCGCGCTCGTCGTGGCGGACGGCGTGGGGGTGGTCTGGGGGGCGCGTCAACTCGGCCGATCCCTCCCCGGGCGGGTGCCTGGGATCGACCTCGCCGGACGGCTCTGCGACGAGGCGCTCAGGCGCGGCTGGCGGGTGTGCCTGGTGGGTGGCGCCCCGGGCGTGGCGGATGCCGCGGCCGCCAACCTCCGCCTCCGCCATCCCGGCATCGATGTCCGGCGGGCGCTTCCCGGGTACTTCGGTCCCGAAGATGATCCCGCCGTCGTGCGGGCGGTTCGCGACGCGGCGCCGACGCTGCTGCTGGCGGGGCTCGGGAGCCCGCGCCAGGAGCGGTGGCTCCACCGGCACCTCGCCTCGCTCGGGGCGCCGGTGGCGATCGGGGTCGGCGGGACGCTGGACGTGTGGGCCGGCCGGGCGCGGCGGGCTCCGCGCATCATGCGGACCCTGGGGCTCGAATGGTGCTACCGGCTCATCCGCCAGCCGGGCCGGTTGGGGCGGCAGATGGCGATTCCCCGGTTCATGGCCGCGGTCTGGCTCGACCGCTGGCGCCCGCGGCCGCGATGATCGCCGTCCCGGAAGCGGCGCCCCGGGGTATTACTAGTGAAGAGGAGTTCCCCAACGGATCATTGAATAGGGGCCGGCACCCGGCCGGGATCGTAGCAGCAACTGCAGCAACTGAAGGAGCAGACGCGGCATGGGGGAAATGCTCAAAGTCTCCGCCGATTCGAAGCCGAAGGCCGTGGCAGGAGCCCTCGCCGCCGTGATTCGTGAGAAGGGGTCGGTCGAGATGCAGGCCGTCGGGGCTGGTGCGGTGAACCAGGCCGTCAAGGCGATCGCCATCTGCCGGGGATTCGTCGCCCCAAACGGGATCGACCTGATCGCCATTCCCGCGTTCACCAAAATAGAGATCGAAGGCGAGGAACGGACCGCGATTCGCTTCCTGGTGCAGGCCCGCTGAAGATCTTCTGCGGCACCGCGAACCGCGAGCTCGGGCAGGAAGTCGCCTCCCAACTCGAGCTGGCGCTCGGGCGCGTCGCGATTCATCGGTTCGAAGACGGGGAGATCTACGCGCGTTTCGAGGAAAGCGTCCGGGGCGTCGACACGTTTGTCATCCAGCCCACCTGTCCTCCCGTGAACGAGAACCTGATGGAGTTGCTCGTCATGGTGGACGCGCTCCGCCGGGCGTCGGCGGGCCGGATCACCGCGGTGATGCCGTACTACGGGTATGCGCGGCAAGACAAGAAGAACGCCCCGAGGGAGCCGATCACCGGCCGGCTCGTGGCCGACCTGCTCCAGAGCGCGGGGGTGCACCGGATCCTCGCCCTGGATCTGGAAGCCGATCAGATCGAGGGGTTTTTCAACATCCCGGTGGATCACCTCCGGGCGCTCCCGCTGTTTGCCGAGTACCTCCGGGAGAAGGTCCCCGAGCCCGCGGTCGTCGTCGCGCCGGACGACGGCGCGGTCAAGGTCGCCTACCGGCTGGCCGAGCGGCTGCGCCTGCCGCTCGCGGTCGTCTTCCAGCGGCGGACGGCCCCCGATGCAGAGCAGACGGTGCAGGTGGTCGGCGAGGTGGAAGGGCGGATCCCCGTCCTCATCGACCGCATCATCTCGACGGGGGGCACGATCGCCAGCGCGTTGGATGCGTTGACGCAGCACGGCGCCCGGCCCGGCGCCTACGTCTGCGTGACGCACGCCGTGCTCGCCGGCCCCGCCGCCCAGATCCTCGATCGGACCGACGTCCGGGAGTTCGCGTTCACGAACAGCATCCCGCTTTCCCCCGAGGTCAAGACCGACCGTGTCCGCATCCTCTCGGCCGCCCCGCTCCTCGCCCGCGCGATGCGAAACATTCACCTCAACGAATCGGTGAGCACGCTGTTCACTTAGAATCTTCCCCAGTACTGGGCCCTGAACTGTCCGGTGTCCCAACGCCCAAGTCTTTCTGGGAGAGGAACCTGAGCTCACCACCACGAACGACTCATGACCGAAAATGCACATCATATCCTGAAAATCGACTAGCCGCCAAGGGAATGGGAGTGGAGCGGTTCGAGGAAATCACATTGTTGAAGACCATCATGGGACTGACCGGCCTGCATCGGGGGAGGATGTCCTGGGACGCGAAATGACGCCACCGAGCTCCCGTGCACCCCCGCACGCTCCTCGGAATCGGATACGTTCCTCAGCCTCAGAACATCGTTCCGGCCCTTACTCTTCGATGAAGCGACAACGGACGTGGCGACGGTGATGATCGACTTGGTCTGCAAGGCGTAGGCATCTTGGGATGTAGGTGAGCAAGGAGGTCGCCGGTGCGACGAACTTCATCCAAATATGTGCGACATTCGGACGAGGGTGAGTTACTGTGGTTACGCCCGCCCACGCGCAGCGGACACGTCTTCATTAAGGTGGATCCCACAAATACATCTTCCGCACGAATGGCGATGGGCACCCAACAGGTAGAGGTTGGCGGCCGTATCCCAGTTCATCGCCATGACTCTCAAGACGAGATTCTTTTCGTCTACGCCGGTCAGGGCACCGTCATCGTCGGCGACGAGCGGGCGCAATTCGAGGCGGGCACAACCGTCTTCATTCCGCAAGGTGTTTGGCATGGCGTGGAGAACACGAGCGACAAGCCTCTTCAGGTGGTATGGGTCATATCTCCGCCTGGACTGGAGGCGATGTTCCGTGATATCGGCACGCCGCCCGGAGAAGAAGCCAAATCGCTTACACCGGAGGAGTTTGCGGCGGTTGCCGAACGGCACGGAATGCGTGTTAAATCGCACTAGCCGTCCCTCCTCACCGCGCACCCTCGCGAAGCGAGTGGGCCAAAATCCCGGGCTTCACGCCACGTCACGCGGTGCAGCCCTGTGGGCAAAGGGGGTTGTTGATGAGTCTGAAGGGCGGTGTTGGGATTGTGACCGGTGGCGGCACAGGTATCGGGCGCGCGATTTGTCAAGCCCTCGCTCAGGCGGGAGCTCGTGCCGTTGGCGTCAACTATTCCCGTTCTCGCGATGATACTGAGGCAACCGTTCGAGCATTAGCCAACTACGACTGCGAGGGGATCGCATTACAGGCCGATGTCGCTCGAAAGGATGAGGCCACGGCAATGGTCACTCAGATTGTCGAACGCTTCCACCGCATTGATGTTCTTGTCAACAATGCCGGGATTACTCGATGGATCGATTTCTCGGATCTGGATGCTGTGACGGACGAGGTCTGGCAGGCGATTCTCGGAGTGAACCTCTTCGGCGCCTTCTATTGCTCACGCGCGGCGGCGCCTGCTCTTCGCGCCACCAGGGGCGCAATCGTAAATATCGCGTCGACCAGCGGGCACCGCGGTACGGGTTCATCCCTTCCCTATGGGGTGTCCAAGGCTGCGCTTGTGCAGTTGACGCGCGGGATGGCCGTCGCCCTGGCACCGGAGATTCGGGTCAATTCGGTCTCCCCCGGGGAAGTTGCCACCCGCTGGTCAATCATCGCCAAAGGCGAGGAGTACGCAAAAGCCTCTCAAGCCGACACCGCTGCTCGGACTCCGCTGCGGGGTTGCGCCGCTCCGGAGCACGTCGCCCAAGCGGTGATGGGCCTTGTTCTCAGCGAGTTCGACACCGGGCAAGACATTATCGTCGACGGAGGGTTGAGCGCGACCTACTAGGGTGCTCACTGACTCTCCTAGGTGCGCGCTCGTTCCTAGAATAGACTGTGGCTGCTGCCGCCGTCGATCTGGATCGTCGCCCCGGTAAGGAAGCCTGCGCGCCGGCTCACCAGAAACGTCACAAGCTCGGCGAGCTCACCCGCGGTGCCGATGCGGCCCAGCGGGACGTCTCCCGCAACCTGTAGCGCTGCCGATTGCCGCGGCACGTGTTCACGCTCCACGATGTCGTCGATCCGGCGCCGCACCCTCCCCGTGTCGAAATAACCCGGCGCAACAACGTTGACCCGGATGTTGTAGGAAGCCAGGCTGCGCGACAGCGTCTTTGCAAACCCTGTCACACCAGCTTGGAGCGCATTTGATAACAAGAGGTGCTGTGGAGGCTCCCGCACCGTGGACGACGTGATAAAGACGATGTCTCCTGCGCCCTGCGCCCGCATGAGAGGCACAGCGAGTCGCGAGAGGCGCACCGCGCTCATCAGAAGAAGTTCGAAAGCTTGATACCATTGCTCCTCGGTCAAGTCCTCAAGTCCACCGTACGGGACATGGCCGCCGGGGTTCGCGACGAGGACGTCGAGCCTGCGGAGACGGCGTGGGACTTCCTGGAAGAGAGCATCGATTTGCTCCGGCTTGGTCAAGTCTGCCGGAATGGCAGTAACCGGTCTCTCGGTGCGTCTCTCGATCTCCGCGCGGGCGCGCTCCAGGACGTCGGGGCGCCGTCCGCAGATCGCCACCTGGCAACCGGCTTCGGCCAGACGGAGCGCGCACGCAAAGCCCAGCCCCTCGCTCGATGCGGTCACCAGTGCAACCTTCTCGCGGAGGTGCAGATCGACGCGGGCCGGATCCGAAGAGGGCCCCATGGCGGTCAACTCCGCCGCCCCTCGGACGACACACGCCTTGCCGCCATCGGTTGTGGTGGTCTCTCCACAAGGGTCGCCTCCTTCGCCATCGATGGTGCTCGACCGCAAACCGCCGCCGTAAGGATTTCAATCTTGTTCCTCATCGGCGCCCCATCCTCTCGTGCGAGATTTCTGATCACGGTCTCCCTGATCGAGCACGGTCTCATTCGTGCATCGCGACGTCGGTACCGGTCCGATCGCCTGAAAAAGGGACCCGGCCTTGGCCGGTCTCTAGGCTCACCTCAGCGGTTGAGAAAGTCACTGCGTGGAGGCGTGGGTACAACCCTAACGCGCCGGTGATCACGACGGCGCCGCTCAGCGCGATGGCCAGGGGAGTGTTGAGCAGCGTCGCGACGGTACCGGTGATGAGCCCTCCCAGCGGACTGAGGCTGAGCGTGAAGGAATACAGGCCCAGGATGCGACCCCGCATCTTATCGGAAGCCGCGAGCTGCACGACTGTCGCCATCGTGGCATCGTACGTACTTGCCATGTATCCGATGAGGGTGGCGAAGATCAGCGATACGAGAAACCACTGAGACAGCCCGAACAGGGTCACGAAAACGCCGAATCCGAGGGCGGCGGTCACCACCATCCTTCCCTTATTGCGTACATCTCCCCTGGAGACGATCCGCAATGTGGCGGCGAGTTGCCCCACCCCATTCACCGCGGTGAGATATCCCATGCCGATCCCGCCGACTCTTAGGACATCCCGTGCCATCACCGGGAGCATCGTAAAAAAGGAAAAGCCGAACGATTCATTCATCAGGCTGAGCGCGAGAAGATGGCGGAGCCGGCGGGTACGCAGTGCGTAGCGGAGGCCCGCGGCGACCTCACTGAAGAGGGGTTCCGGCGCCCGCCGGATCACCACCGGGGTCTTCAATAGCAATAGGGCGCCGGTGCCGGCGAGATAGCAGGCGGAGATGAGCAAATAGTTTTCGCCGACGCCCACTTTATCGATTATCATACCTCCGCCCAGCGCCCCGAAGATCCGGAAGAGACTTCCCGCCATGGATTGAAATGCGCTCGCGTTGAGAAGCCGGTGTTCGCCGACCACGTCGTAGATGAGTCCATTGACGCACGGCCGGTTCGCGGAGTAGACTGCTCCGGCCACAATCAGGTAGATGAACAGATGCCACGGCCGGATGACATGTGTCAGCACGAGAACCGCAATCGTCAGCGTTGCGAGCGCACCTGTACTTTGTGTGACGATCAAGATCTTGCGCCGGTCAAATCGATCAGCGAGAGACCCGACCGGGACGCTGAAGATGGCCTGACTGGCTCCTCGAATACCCGCGGCCAGACCAACCCAGAAGGGGGAATTGGTTAACAGGAGCATCAACCACCCCTGGCTGAGTGAAGAGCGCATTTAACCACAGCCATCGATAGCCGGGGACCTCGAAAGCGAGCGAGAAGCGATCTTGTACAGGAAACGCCAAGCCCCGCCTCACTTCCATCTTCCGTTGATTCTTGGGAGATGCATCGAATTGTTCATCTTGCCGCGATGATGCGAATCGCGGATAGAGCGCAATTCGGTCACTGTGAGTTCGAGCGTGGTAATGGGTTACCAGACGTCCGTCCACGCGGATGTCGATACAGCCACCCCAGAGCCCTCGATGCGTTTCCTTTTGTTTTTCAAAATGTGAACGGAATGTTTACAAGTCGCCATCCCGTGCGTTAAGATTCTACGTACATCCATTCAGGCCTGCCAACGACTATCACGGGGCTTTGATGTGCGCAGACGATCGAGGTCGGTGTGGCTGGCTGCCGCAGCGCACCATACGGGAGCGCTTCTTGTGAATCCGCATCACCGAAATGCACGTTGCCGAGCGCGCCGCTGATCGCGACCTGAGGTTTGATCCGGCCGCGCCGGTCGAAGCTCGGGCGCCGTCGGGAACGGAAAGGGAGGACAGGACGCGTGAACAAGTGGGCGTACGCGAGCATGACCTGGAAGGAAGTGAATGACGCCGTGCAGGCGAGACGTGTCATCTTGATCCCACTCGCTGCGATCGAGCAGCATGGGCCGCATCTTCCGATCGATACTGATAATTTGATCGCCGGCCATTACTGCGACGAAGCGGCGAAGCGCCGGCCTGATCTTCTCGTCAGCACACCGTGTATCGAGTATGGATACAATGAGCACAACATGGATTTCCCCGGCACGATCTCCATCCGGCCGGAGACTCTCCTGCACTATTACTTCGATGTGGGAGAGAGTTTTGCTCGACAGGGTTTTGATCGCATCCTCTACGTGAATGCCCACGGTGGCAATGCCCAGATCGCCAACCTCGCGGCGCGAATGGTTGTCACGCATACCCCGGCTGTTGCCGCGGCGATTAACTCTTGGGAGCTCGCGAAGGAGGCCATGGTGCGCCTCCGCGAGTCGCACTCCCCCGGCGGGATGAGCCACGCTTGCGAGTATGAAACGTCCGTGTATCTGCATGTGCGGCCCGATCTCGTGAAGCGTAATGAGGTCGTCGACGAATATCCGCTGGGGCGGGTTGATGGTTGGCACTGGATCGACATGTTGGATGGCGCGCCTCTGCAATTCACGGACATCTACAGCCGCAATACGCGCACCGGAGTAGAAGGTGCGCCTTCTTTGGCGAGCCAAGAGAAGGGCCGCGAGTTCGCGGAGACGGCGATCCGAGGCCTCATTCAACTCGCCGAGGGATTTCGCAGCATGGTTGTGCATCCGCGGAAGGATTTTCGAGTCAAGCAGTCCGGCGGCCGCGATTCCGCGTCCTAGGACTGAAGACGAAGGAGGACCATCCATGGGATGGCGCGCTCGTATCGGCATTGTCTATCCTGCGGACAGCGACGGTGATGACGATTACTGGAATTTTGCGCCGGAGGGCGTCACCCTTCACGTTTCTCGGAATGAGTCGATCACGGAGGGTGACCCAATCGCGGCGGCGATGGACCAGTTTGACAGCGGTGCTATCCAGGCGGCGTCTCAACTGCTCTGCCCGATCCATCCCCACGCGGTAGCGTACGCGTGTTGTTCTGGAAGCTTCATCCGTGGACGGGAGGGGGACCGCCAGATCATCACCGCCATGGAGAAGGCTGCAGGTTGCCCGGCAACCACGGGCATGACCGCCTGCGTGGCGGCGCTTAACGCGTTGGGGGTCCATCGGATCACGGTGACAAGCCCTTACGGGGAAGCCAAGAACCGACGGTTGCGAAACCATCTGGAGGCGGAAGGCTTTCAGATTCAGAACTTCAAGGCGCTCGAGCTCCCGACCGATATCTGGACGTTCTGCCGGCAGGCCGGGATCACGGTGAGCACCTTGCTCGGTCCGGAGACGGCATACCGTCTGGGGAAAGAAGTCAACGTGCCGGACGCCGAAGCCGTCCTGATCGCCTGCACGTCTTTTCGCACCGGGGAGATGATCGCGGCTTTGGAAGAAGACGTGGACAAGCCGGTCGTCACGGCAAATCAAGCGGTCGTCTGGCATGCGCTGCGGCTCGCGGGCGTGCGCGGACATCTTCCCCGGCGGGGGCGCCTTTTCGAAGTGTCCCCCTTCGGAGCTCTGCCGGCCAAGGCGGCCGTACCCTCGGTTGGATAGCGCCGGAAATACGTGGCGGCCCCGGACCAGGGCAGGGGCCGCAGGATTCCCGCAGAGGGCACTCATGGAGATCTGGCGCGCGCGGGTCGGCATCCTGTTTCCAGCGGACGGAGCAAACGATGATGATTTTTGGCGATTAGTTCCCTCTGGCGTCACAGTCCACGTCGCCCGGACGCGGCCGCTCATCGACGACTTCTCCGTCGAGGCGTACGGGCAACTGGCCGGGCAAGACGTCGAGAGCCAAGCGGAGTTGCTTGGATTGATCCAGCCCAGCAGCGTCGCCTACGCCTGCACGTCGGGTAGCTTC
>VBAO01000368.1 GCA_005883865.1 Candidatus Segetimicrobium genomatis | reverse complement strand
TCTTCCCTCGCTCGTCCGATCCTCGCGGGCCATAACCCGTATGCCCTTCTGCTGCGATCGTTAGCCTGCATGCCGCGACAGGAGAGAAATGCGACGCGCGTCGAAGGAGGCACCACGATGCGAGCCTACCGGGCCCTCGCGCTCGCCGCCGCCGTCGGGGTGTACCTGCTCATCCTCCTCGGCGGGCTGGTTCGGCTCAGCGGCGCCGGCCTGGCGTGCCCGGATTGGCCGCTCTGTCACGGCCGGCTTGTCCCGCCGCTCCAGGGCGCCGTGCTGATCGAGTACGCCCACCGGCTGACGGCAGCGGGGGTGAGCCTCCTCGCCCTGGTGACCGCCCTCTCCGCATTCAGGGTCAGGGCGGTGGTTCCTCGCGCGGGCGCGACCGCCCTGTGGGTCCTCGCCATCGTCGCCGTCCAGATCGGCCTCGGGGCCCTCACCGTCAAGCTCCGGCTCACGCCATTGCTGGTGACCATCCACCTCGGCGTGGCCGAGCTCTTCCTCGCCGCGGTCCTCGTGCAGGCGGTCGGAGCGCTGCGGGAGCCGGCTCCCGCGCCCGCGCGCACCGCCTCGTTCCGGCAGTTGGTCCGGGGGACGGGCGCGGCCACCTATGTCCTGATCCTCATCGGGGGCTACGTCGCGTCGAGCGGCGCGGGGGCGGCGTGCCCGGACCTCCCGTTCTGCCGCGGTGCGACGATCATCCTCGCGGATGCGGGAGCCCTCTTCCACATGCTGCACCGGGGGTGGGCGGTGGTGGTCGCCGCGCTCGTGCTGGCGACGGCGGCGGCGGCCCGGAGGGTCGGAGGGCGCTCCATCGTGATCGCGGCGGACCTGGCCGCGGCGCTGGTGGTCCTCCAGTTCGCCCTGGGCGTCCTCAACATCGCGACCCGGCTCGCCCCGATCGTGCGGGGCGCGCACCTCGGGGTCGCGACCCTGCTCTTTGGGACCCTCGTCGTCCTGGGCGCGATGAGCGCGGCGCACCCCGCCACCGCCATGGGCCGCCTGCTCCGCAGGGAGCGGCAGCCGCTCCCGACCATCGCCGGGGGCTCGGTCGAGGAGCGCGCGCGCGCGCTCCCCTGGGGGGGCCCGGGCGCATCCTCCTCGGTCCTCCGCGCGGCCGCGAGGGCCGTGGGGGATTACGCGGCACTGATGAAACCCCGGATCATCGCGCTGCTGCTCATCACGACCGCGACCACGATGGCCGTCGCGCTGCCTCACCGGCTGAGGCTCGGCGTGCTGCTCCTCACCCTCCTCGGGGGCACGCTGGCCGCGGGGTCCGCCAACGCCTTCAACATGTACGTCGATCGGGACATCGACGCCGTCATGCGGCGGACATGCCTGCGCCCCGTCCCGGCCGGCCGCCTGCGCCCGGCGCAGGCCCTCGGATTCGGCATCCTGACGGGGCTCCTGTCCATCGGGGTCATGGCGTGGGGAGTGAACGTCCTGAGCGCGATCCTCTCGACCGCCGGGATCGCGTTCTACGTCGGCGTGTATACGCTCTGGCTCAAGCGGGCCACCCCGCAGAACATCGTCATCGGCGGCGCCGCGGGCGCCGTGCCTCCGCTGGTAGGCTGGGCCGCGGCCACAGGACACGTCGCGCTCCCGGCGGCGGTGCTGTTCGCGATCGTGTTCCTGTGGACGCCGCCTCACTTCTGGGCGCTCGCGCTCGGTAAGACGGACGACTATCGCGCGGCGGGGATCCCGATGCTGCCCGTGGTGCGCGGGGCCGGCGAAACCCGCAGGCAGATCCTCATCTACTCGGTCGTCCTCGCCGCGACCACGCTGCTGCTGTATTATCCGCTGCAGACGCTGGGAAGCGTGTACCTGGCCGCCGCGGGGGTGTTGAACGGCCTCTTCGTCGCCCTGGCGATCGCCGTCGCCTGGGGCCGGGCGCCCTGGGCGCCGGCCGCCCTCTTCGGATACTCCATCGTCTACCTCGCGTTGCTGTTCGGCGCCATGGTCATCGACCGGATCCTCCTCGGCTGACCGGCGGCGCGTCGCTTCCCGGCAGCCTCACTCACGCCGGCGGTACCGGGGATGCCACTCTCGCCCGGTCCACGTCGTCACCTTATGCGGCGTGATGCGGATGAGATACCGCGGCCGGTCATCGGTGCGGACGGCGTACTCCGTCCCCGTGGGCCCGATGTATTTGGCGACCATCTTCGCCACCAGCGCCCTGATTCGGGGACTCTGATGCGGCGCGACGGGGCCTTCGATGATCGTCGCGGTGCCCTCGACCAGCACGCGCGTGTGGGACAAGTGCACGTCGTCGGCGATGTGGAACGCCACGTGCGGGTCCGCCTGGATGTGGCGGACGAAGGCGGATCGCGCCCGCGCGACGATCTCGATCGTCCGATCCGCGGGGTGGTACTCGTACCACACCGGGGTCACGTGGGGCGTGCGCTCCAGGGTGATCGTCGCCAGCCGGCCGTTCCACGGGGCGGCCAGGAACTCGGCCATCTCGCCGTCGGACAGGCCGCCGCTTCGGCCTTCCCATGGCATAGGCTGGGTGAACATCGCTGCACCTCCTCGGACGGCCTGCCTCCTCGGCCCGCTCGGCATCTGCTTACCACCTCCCCCTACGTGCGACCTCCTCGGCGATCGCGTCTCGCCCGCAATGGCCCCGCGCTTCTCCG
>VBAO01000367.1 GCA_005883865.1 Candidatus Segetimicrobium genomatis | reverse complement strand
ACGGCATGGCGTTTGACGCCCCTGAGGCGGACGACGAGGTGATCGAGCGCGGCGGGGTGCGCCTGCTCGTCGACAAAACGAGCGCGCGTGTGCTGCGCGGAGCCGAGATCGATTACGTCACCTCGGTCACGGCCACCGGGTTCGCGATCCGCAACCCCAACGCGGTGTCCACGTGCGGGTGCGGGCACTCGTTCAAGACCGCGGAGGATGCCGGGCACGCCGAGCCCTGCGGCGAAGAGGACAAGGCGTAGCGGCTCGAGCGAGAGGAGCAAGCCTATGGATCAGCAGACCGGGCAGGCGGCCACGGAGCCTTCCGACCTCCACGTCCGGGTGGAGAAGGTCCTCGATCAGATGCGGCCGTACGTCCAGCAGGATGGCGGCGACATCGAATTGATCGACGTCGCGGACGGCATCGTCCAGATCCGCCTGGCGGGGTCGTGCGTCGGGTGCATGTATTCGATGATGACGCTCCAGGCCGGCATCGAGCGGATGCTCAAGGAGCAGATCCCGGAGATCAAGGCGGTCGAAGCCGCGCCCTTCTGACGTCTCCGGCAGGGGGTCGGAGAGGAACCCTGGCCTCTCATGGGAAGTCTCATGAGGGGTTCTTACTTTGATGCGCATCGAGTATACCGAGGAGCAACGCCTGATCCACGAGACGACCCGTGGGTTCGCCGCGCGCGAGATTCGCCCCCATGCCCGCGGGTGGGATGCCGCGGGCGTCTTTCCCACGGCGCTGGTCCCCAGGCTGGCGGCCCTGGGGCTCTGGGGGATGACCATCCCCCAGGAGTACGGCGGGTCCGGCCTCGACATGGTCGGGATCGCGCTGGCGATCGAGGCCCTGGCCTGGGGCGACGGCGGGGTGGCCCTGGCCGTGGCGTCCCACAACTCGCTCTGCGCAGGCCACATCGTCCTCCGGGGGACGGAGGCGCAGAAGCGCGCCTACTTGCCGCGCCTCGCCTCCGGCGCCTCCCTCGGGGCCTGGGCACTGACCGAGCCGGGGTCGGGGAGCGACGCCGGCGCGCTCGCGACCCGGGCCGGGCGGCGGCGCAAGCGATGGGTGCTGAACGGCACCAAGGTCTTCGTGACGCAGGGGAGTGTCGCGGGAGTGTACGTGTTCATGGCCCGGACGGATCCGGGGGCGGGCCACGGGGGAATCTCCGCCTTCATCGTGGAACAGGGGACGCCCGGCCTGCGCGTCGGGAAACACGAGGATAAGCTCGGCGTCCGGTCGAGCGATACCGCAGAGGTCATCCTGGAGGACTGCGAGGTGTCGGGTGACCAGATGCTCGGCGCGCCGGGCGAGGGGTACCGGGATGCGCTGCGCGTCCTCGAGGGAGGCCGGATCGGGATCGGCGCGATGGCGTTGGGGCTCGGCCGGGCGGCGCTCGAGGCGTCGGTCGCTTACGCCCGGGAGCGGCGGGCGTTCGGCCAGCCGATCGCCGAGTTCCAGGCGATCCAATGGATGCTGGCGGATATGGCGACCGAGCTCGACGCGGCCGAGCTGCTGGTGATGGAGGCGGCCGCGCGGGCGGCGGCCGGGCTGTCCTACCTCCTCCAGGGGTCGATGGCGAAACTGTACGCGTCAGAGGCGGCGTCGCGGGCGGCCGCCCGGGCGGTGCAGGTCCACGGCGGGTACGGGCTGGTCAAGGACTATGTGGTCGAGCGAATCTACCGGGACGTGAAGCTCTGCGAGATCGGGGAGGGGACCTCCGAGGTGCAGCGGATGCTGATCGCGCGCGAGGTGCTGAGGTGAAGACCACGGTGATCGGGAGCTATCCGAAGATCCCGGACCCGCCGGCCCCGGGGCGGTGGCGCGCCGGCGTGGAGAAGCTTCAGCGGGGCGAGATCACCCGGGAGGATCTGCGCCGGGTGGAGGACGAGGTGACGGTCGAGGTGCTCACGGAGATGGCCGGGAAGGGCATCGAAATCGTGACCGACGGCCAGATTCGGTGGGAAGACGGGCAGACCTACTTCACCCGCGGTCTCGATGGATTCTCGATCAACGGGCTGCAGCGGTACTTCGACACGAACGTATACTACCGTCAGCCGACCGCCACGGGCGAGGTCGGGTGGCGCGGGCCCATCAGCGTGGCCGACTATACCTTCGCGTCGACCCATTCCGAACGGCCGGTGAAGCCGGTGGTCACCGGCCCGTTCACCCTCGCGGTCCTCAGCCGGGACGAGTTCTACGGGAACCGGGATCAGTTGGTCATGGCGCTCGCGGCGGCGCTCAACCGGGAGCTCAAGGCGCTGGCCCAGGCCGGCGCGTCCGTGATCCAGGTGGATGAACCGGGCCTCCTGGCCCACCGCGACCACTTTCCGCTGTTCCGGCGGGCGATGGACGTCCTGTGGGACGGCGTGGACGCCCAGCGCGCCCTGTACACTTACTTCGGCCACATCGACGGCTTGTACCCGGCGCTCCTCGACGTCCCGGTCGATGTGCTGGGGCTCGACTTTGTCGCCGGCGCGAGGAACTGGGACGTGCTGCGGAAGGCGAAGTTCACCAAACAGCTGGGGCTGGGGATCGTCGATGCGCGGAACACGAAGATGGAGACCCCCGCGGCGGTGGCCGACGCCTGCCGGCGGGCCACCGCGTTCGTCCCGGCCTCCCACCTGCACGTCGGGCCGAGCGCGGGGCTCGAGTTCCTCCCGCGCGGAGTGGCCCAGCGGAAGCTCGAGGTGCTGGCAGCCGGGGTCCGCCGGTTCCACGAAGGAGGCGCATGATGGCCCAGATCCTGCTCACGACGACGGTCGGGAGCTTCCCGAAGCCGGCGTCCCTCCTCGAGGCGCGCCGCAAGCATGCGCGCAAGCAACTGAGCGCCGAAGAGCTTCTGACGCTCGAGCGGCGGGCGACGGAGGACTGGATCCGGCGCCAGGAGGAGATCGGGCTCGACATCCTCGTGGACGGCGAGATGTATCGCGGCGACATGGTGGCCAACCGCTACTATCCCAAGCCGGCCGTGGTGCGGCCGGTTGGACGGCGCGCCCCCATTACCGTGGAGTGGTGGTCCTACGCCCAGCGCCTCACCCCCCGTCCGGTCAAGGGCATGCTGACCGGGCCATACACCATCGCGGAGTGGTCGTTCAACGAGCACTATCCGACCCGGCGGGAGCTGGTGC
Source organism: Candidatus Segetimicrobium genomatis (assembly GCA_005883865.1). Lineage (GTDB taxonomy): Bacteria > Sysuimicrobiota > Sysuimicrobiia > Sysuimicrobiales > Segetimicrobiaceae > Segetimicrobium. Next base: position 1,511 of record VBAO01000367.1, on the reverse strand, counting down.
TCGAGCTCGCCCGGGCGATCCACGACGAAGCCGTGGACCTCGAGCGGGCGGGAGCCCGATACATCCAGATCGACGAACCGGCGATCCACACGCGACCGGATGAGGATTTCGATCTCGCGGTCGAGGCCATGGACATCGTCACCAAGGGGTTGAGCGCGTATACGATTTCGCATATCTGCTACGGCGACGTGCCGCGGATCTACCCGGCGATGCTGCGCCTGGCGGTCGACCAGCTCGATCTCGCGCTCAAGAACGAGGACTTCGCGCTCCTGGACACGTTCAAATCCCCGCGGTTTACCAAGGACATCGGCCTGGGCGTGCTCGATGCGCACAGCCACCGCGCGGAGACGCCGGACGAGGTCGCGGATGGGATTCGCCGGACGCTCAAGGTCATTCCGCTCCCGCAGGTCTTCGTCACGCCGGACTGCGGGTTGAAGACCCGGACCACCGACGAGACCGTGGCGAAGCTGACCGCGATGGTGGAGGGAACCCGGCGGGTGCGCGAGGAGTTGTCCCGATAGCCGCGCCGGCACCGCCCGTCCTGGTCGTCAGCGCGCGGCGCCTCATTCGCGCCTCCGCGGCCCGAGTCTTCGCGCACATCGGCCGCGCCGATTACCTTCCCCGATATGGGGCGCCCCTGTGGATGGTCGCGGAGCCGGTCGAGAAGCGCCGGAGCGGGCAGCTGATCGCGCTCACGGGATACCTCATCGGTCTGCCGGTGGAGTCGGTGGTGCGCGTGGCGCTCCATCCTCCGCATTCGCTCGAGTTCAAACAAGTCCGCGGGACGCTGCGGATGCTGACGGGACACTGCGCCCTGCGGGCGGTCGAAGACGGGACGGAGGTGGAGTACCGCCTCGAGGCCGACGTCGCCATCTCGATGATCACCGACGATGCGGCCCGCCAGTTTCTCGTCCAGTTCGTGGAGCGCATGCTCGACCGGATCAAGCTGGCCGCGGAGCGGAAAACGCCCGCCCGCCGGCCGGACCGGGGGAGCGGAGTGGAAACCTCCCCGCTCACCCCAGGGACCGGCGGCGAACCGGAGGAGGACGAGGTCGAGCCGGTGATCGAGGAAGCCCTCCCGGCGGTCCCCGCGGAGCCCGCGGCCGCCGAAGGGTTGCATGCTGAGGCGGTTGACGGCGCTGCGACGCTGAAATCCGGACTCCCCCGGGCAGCGCCGCCTCCCGGTCCCGCACCCGGCCCGGCCCCGGGCGCCGGCGGCGTCGTCACCGCGGGCGCGGGCGCCCGGCGGGTGGGCCTCCCTCCGGCCCCTCCCCGCCGGGATGACGTGTTCCGTGCGCGACGAACGCCGACAGCCAGGAGGGTGACCCCGTGACCCCCACGAGCTCGCGCAACTACGCCGACATCGGTCCGGCGATCGGCGCGCGGTTCCCCGACCTGCACCTGCCGGACCAGACCGGCGAACCGATCGATCTCCACCAGGCGCGGGCCGGCCGCCCCGCGGTGGTGGTCTTCTACCGCAGCGCTCGGTGGTGACCGTTCTGCAAAACGCA
>VBAO01000294.1 GCA_005883865.1 Candidatus Segetimicrobium genomatis | reverse complement strand
GGAGCGCGGAGGGCTGCGACCCTTGGTCAACACATGCGCGCACCGGTAGGTGGGTGTAGGCTACAGGGCAGGGGTCGGGGGATCAACTCCCACCTCCCCGACCACCGTAAGTCAATGTCGGGCACGGGCTCTTGACCGTGCCCTTCGATTTTGGGGCGAGGCGCCAGTCTGGCGGATGACCGTCAGCGACGACCCTGCCCGACTTTGCCCTCGAGTGCCTTGAGCGCCACGGCATACCCGGTCAGCAGCCCGTGGTAAAATCCCATGTCGGCGTTGTCCCGAACCTGCCGGTGCCTGCGCCGGGCGGTGGCCGCGCCGTGCAGAAGGCGGCGCCAGGCAAACTCATCCCGGACCCGGGCGCGGATCTTCCTGTCGAGCACGTCCACCGCCCTTGGGTCTCCCACCGTCAGATGCCGGCGTTGCGCATAATCCTTCCTCCCCGGCCATCTCGGTTAGTCCTACGTCCCGGAGGACGGTGACCCGTTCTCGCCGAACGTCGGCCCAGAGGTCAACTGGAGGTCGCGGATGGCCAGGGAACGGGCCCCCACGCCGAACAACCTCCCCGCCAATCTCACCACCTTCGTCGGGCGCGAGCGGGAGATCGCGGAGGTCACGCGGCTCCTGACCGCGGCGCGGCTCGTGACCCTCACGGGCACGGGCGGCTGCGGGAAGTCGCGGCTGGCCATGGAAGTGGCGCGGAGCCTACACCTGCTCGGCTATCCTCGGGTGCAAAACTACGACGGCTCCTGGACCGAGTGGGGAAGCCTCGTGGGGGTCCCGATCGAGAAGGCCGTCTAGGGGTCGGCTCCGCCGGCCTCAAATCCAGAAAAGGAGGGGAGGACCATGAAAGCCAACGCGGTGATGGTTGGGACGATCGCGGTCGTGATGGCGGCGCTCGCGCTGTTCGGGGGATCGCAGCGCGCGCCCGCGGGAAACCCCAAGCCCAGCGAGGGCTGGACGCTCCACATCGACGCCCTGCTGCACTATCCCGGCAAACCCAGCATGGTCGCGCACCACTACTGCAAGCCGGTCTCGGGGCTGATCGAATGTCAGTTGTACGACAGCGACGCGCCCGATGCCCGGCTGGTCGGCATCGAGACGATCGTGGATGCCGCCACGTACGCCAAGTTCCCCGAGGCCGAGAAGAAGTTGTGGCACTACCACAAGACCGAGATCGCCAAGGTTTCGGCCACGCTGCCCGACCTCTCACCGGAGGAGGCCGACAAGGTCGTGAAGTCGATTCTGGAGACCTACGGGAAGATCTACCTCGTGTGGGACCCCGGCCGTCAGTCGATGCCTACGGGGTACCCGACCGTCACGGTCCTGAAGACGAACTGACACCGGCCGGCCTGCGCGACGCCCCCCGGCGGCGAAGCAGGATGAAGATGACGAGGATCAGGCCCAGGGCTCCCGAGACGGCGGCCATGCCCCCGGGCAGCCCTGGGAGAACCGCGAACGGACCGCCTACCGGCGCGGCCGCGGCAAAGATCCCCAACCGGTCTGTCTCCGCGATGTCCTGCAGCGCCATGTGGACGTTGGTCGTGCGCAGCGGAATCCACCCGGAGACCGCAAACCGCAGCACCCCCGTCCCCACCGTGGGATAGCGGAGGACGACCGTCACCGGCCTGCGCAGCACGGCGGGCCGCCGCGACGCGACATACGTGGCCGCAATCCGGTAGGCGTTGCCATCGATCCGCGTCCCTTCGGGAGGCGGGCCGATCGTTGAGGGATCCAGCGGCGTGAGCGTGACCCTGGCCGCGGCTTCGTTGTTCGAGGGCGCGACGGCATCCGGCGGAAAGATGACGAACGCCTGGCCGTCGCCCGTCCCGATCGAGGCGTACTCAGACTCAGACCCAGCCCGGAGCGCGATCGATCCCGCCCCGGCCTCGGGCGGCTGGTTCTCGGCGGCGAGCCGCGCGGGAGGCCGCACCCACCGGTATGGGAGAGGCGGTGCGAACCCGTCGTAGAGGAGGCGCAGGGGCACGCCCTCGTCCTGCGCCCACAGCGCGGCTGCGAGATAGAGCCCCATGGCTCCTGCACCCCAGACGAGCCAGCCGCACGGCGCGCGGCGCTCCGGCCGGCTCACAAAGGGACCGGATGGGAGGGACGCATCGCGCGCACGGGGAACGCTCCTTCGATGGAGATTCGACCGCGGGCAGACCGGCTCGGTCCAAACGTGGAGGCGGCCGGATGACGCCGGGAGCCCCCGGCCCCGAGCCGCCGGTGTTCCACATGCCGGCGGACGCGCGTCTCGTGAGCCTGGCGCTCCGGGTGAGGGACCTCGATTCCGCCGAACGATTCTACGCGGACGCGCTGGGCCTCTCCGTCCAGGAACGCCGAGCCGACCGGATCCGCCTCGCCCCGGAGGGAGGGGATGTCGCGCTCGACCTCCTGGGGGACCCCCGCGCCCCGATCCGCCCAAGGCCGTCCCTGGGACTGTATCACTTTGCCTTGCTCCTGCCGGACCGGGCGTCGCTCGCCGGGCTCGTGCGGCGCCTGCTCGAACGGCGCTGGCCCATCGACGGGGCGAGCGATCACGGCGTATCGGAGGCCTTCTACCTCCACGATCCCGAAGGGAACGGCATCGAGCTGTACCGGGACCGGCCCCGGGAAACCTGGCCCATCGAGGACGGGCAGGTGCTGATGGGCAGCGACCCGCTCGATGTCGACGAGTTCCTCGCGGCGGCCCCTGCGGCCGCGCCGGCCCACCCCGAGACGCGCCTGGGTCACGTCCACCTCCACGTCGCCGACCTCGCCCTGGGCGAGCGGTTCTACGCGCGCGCGCTCGGGCTGGGCGTCACCCAGCGGACGTACCCGGGCGCGCTGTTTCTGGCGGCCGGCGGCTACCATCACCACATTGGGCTCAATACCTGGGCCCGGGGGCGGAAGGCCCCCGACGGAGCCACCGGCCTGGTGGCGTACGCCTGGCAGGTCCCTGCCGGGACCGCTGACGCGCTCGGCGCGCACCTGCGGGCTCACGAGATCCCGCACGCGGGCTCCGACGGGACGGTCGCGTTGACGGATCCGGTCGGCATCCGGGTCGACGTCGGGGATGCTATGACGAGAAATGGGAAGAGATGAGCACCAGGAGGACGATGCTGCCCAGATAGGCGAGGGCCGCGAGCAGCACCACCGTCACGAGGGCCTGCCCGCGGATCCTGCGTGAACGGATCAACAAGAATACCAGAACGAACAGGAGAAGATCCACGACATACACGATCGAGGTCAGCGTGATGAACATCTCAACGCCGCCGGGTGGCGGCCGCGCTCAGCCGCGTGGCCGCCGGGGGCAGATCAGCGGGCGGCCTGCGATTGCCCCTCGAAGCCCTTGAGTCGAACGCCCAGCATCACCTGCGTGAATCCGGCGAAAATGGCGTAGACGCCGATAAACCAAATCACGGCGAGGACGCCCGGGATCGGGAAAATGAGCAGCAACGCGCCAAAGACGACGGAGGCAATCCCTCCAATGATGAGCCAGCCCTCATCCGGGACCTCATGCCGCAGCCGCACCGCCGCGACGATCTCCAAGAGACCTCGAAAAATGGACCAGTAGGCGATGATCAGGAGCAGCGGTGAACAGTCCGGCGCCAATGCCCATGAGCCCGACCAAGACGAGGGGCCACCAAGGCTCGTGGGCCTGAGCCGCGTCGAACGCATGGCCCAACGCCAGGACGCCGTCGATGAGGGCCCAGAACCCGATCAGGAGCACCAGCGCCACAAGGGTCATCGCGGGTTGCACCAACGCAACGACCCCGATGAGGATGGCGATCACGCCGCGCAGGACGAACGACCGCCAGTTTCGGGCAAGTAGCCCCAGCGAGAGCATCGGCCCCCCTCCTTCACGGGAATGTTCGATTGCCTTTCCATTCTGGGTTCTCGGACACCTGCCGCGCAGACGGTGGAGGGCTCCTCACCGGCGCCCACGAACTCCCGGCCCGTGACGTCGTCGGCGCGCGCGCGGTCGGGCGCCTGATGCGCCCCCCCTCCCCGGCGGATCTCGCCATCGGCGCCTCGCTGCTGCTGGTGGCGGCCTATCTCTGGGGATCGGCGGTCAACCGCCGGGTGCGTCACCGCGCCGTGCGGTGGGCCGGCGAGGGCCTGCGGGGGCTTCCGGAAGGCGGCACGGTCCGACTCCTCGGCACCTCCGGGGTGCTGATCCGGCAGCCTCGTCCCCGGCCGGAACTGGCGGCCCTCCAGATCACCGTGCTGCTGGAGCCGCGCGAGGTCGGGCCGCTGTGGCTGTGGCATCACCTCCAGGGACGGCGGGACCTGGCGGTCCTCGCGGTCACATTGCCGGAGCCGGCGACGGCCGACCTCGAAATCGTGGCGCGCGCCAGCGCGTTCGGCCGCGCGGCGATCCGCGGGCTCGCCGAGGCGGACGGCTGGAGGATCGTCGACCGCGATGCGACGTACACGATCGCCGCCCGCCGCACGAAGGACGCCGCCGCCCTGGGGCGGGGCCTGGTGCACCTCCTGAGCCCCGCGATCCCGAGCCTCGCGCAGGTCTCGGTGCGCCGCGGGGCCCCCGCGGTCCAGGTGGGATTCTCGCTCGCCCAGCCCGCGGCGCCGCTCGGTCCCATCCTGGACGCCTTGGCAGGCGCCGCCCGGCACCCGGCGCTCAGTGGCACTCCAGGCCGGCCATCGCCGCAAGGAACCGCCTGAGCTCCCCCTCGGCGCACGCGCCGCCGATCTCGACCGCGACCCCGCGCTGCGTCACCGGGCAGCGGAACGCCACCGCCAGGATCTGCTCCTCGCCCCGCATGAGGAACCCACGCCCCCGGCGGACGATCCGGTATCGGGCCTCGTGCCCGTTGCAGAAGGCCCCGCCCTCGTCGAGCAGTTCGCGCACCCGCCGGGGGAGGCGCGGAGGTCCGGTGCCGATCCGCACGACCAGCTCGAGTCCCACGTTCCGGTCCCGGTCGAAGACCACATGCCGGGTCTCCCCGGAGGCGACCCACGTGCGGGCCCCCGACCGCACCGTGGTTCGGACCTCGGGCGTCACGACGGCGCGGGTGATGCGCCACGGGGGCGGCAGCGGCAGGAAGAGGAAATCCGTGTGGCCCACGACGATGTTGCTGGCCGCAAGCCGGTGGAGAACAGGGACGGGATCGGCCACGAGGCCGCGCGCCGGGGCGGGCCGGGGATCAGGCGTCGAGGAGCCGGCCCAGCCGGCCCACCGTTTCCAGGCCCCGCACCTCGGTCTCGAGCAGCGGGAGGCGGGCGCGCACCATCCCGGGGAAGCTCTCGTCGATCTCCCGGAGGTATCCGGCCTGCATCGCGACCCGGTTGCGCACGAAGGCGGGGGCATCGGCCCCAACCTGCTCGCGGGCGATGATGCCGTTGACGATGAC
>VBAO01000293.1 GCA_005883865.1 Candidatus Segetimicrobium genomatis | reverse complement strand
GGTATATCCGGGCCGCGATCAAAACGCTCGGACAAGAGGCGATCATCGGCGCGCTATTGACCTTCGGCGTCGTGCTGGTGTTCCTGCGGAGTTTCTGGAGCCTGTTCATCGTCGGGGTCGGGATTCCGCTGTCCGTGTCCAGCGCGCTGTTGATGCTCTACTTTACCGGGCAGACCCTCAACGTCTTCACGCTCGGCGGGCTCACGCTGGCGATGGGCCGCCTGGTCGACGACGCGATCGTGGTGCGGGAGAACATCACGCGCCACCTCGCGACTCCGGGGCGCGGCGTCCTCGACGCGGTGCTCACGGCCACCCAGGAAGTCGGACTCCCCGTCCTGGCGTCCACCGCGGCGACGATCGCGGTGTTCTTCCCGGTGGTGTTCCTGAGCGGGATCGCGCAGCGGCTCTTTGTGCCCATGGCGCTCACGATCGTCTTTGCGCTCGGGGCCTCCTACGTGGTGTCGATGACGATCGACCCGGTGCTGAGCACCAAGCTGCTGCGCGCTGGGACCCTGAACACGGAAGGCAGCGGGATCGTGCCGCGGTTCAACCGGTGGAGCGAGGGCTTGATGGACCGCCTCGATGAAGGGTACCAGCATGCCCTCGGCTGGACGCTCCACCATCGCACCGTGGTCCTGGCCGGGATCGGTGCGGTGCTGGTGACCTCCCTCGTCGCCGCGCGGGGCATCGGGACGGAGTTCTTCCCGGCGACGGACGAGAGCCAGTTCCAGGTCAACCTCGAAGCCCCCAAGGGAACGGCCGTGCAGGTGACCTCGGGGCTGGCCGAGCAGGTGGCCGGGGTGGTCCGTCAGGTGATCCCCGCCCACGACCTGATTACCATCTACACGAACTCCGGGTTTCCCTCGAGCGGCGGTGGATTCGGGGGGAACGCGGGGACGAACCTGTCGAACATTCAGGTGCGGTTGGTGCCGCCGACGGAGCGTCGCCGCTCGACCGATGACTTGGCGAACGACGTGCGCAGGGCGCTCGCCGGCAAGTTCCCCGGCGTCCAAACGTTCGTCCGCGCGGGCGGGCTCCAGAACCGGGTCGTCAATTTCGGGTCGGCGGCCCCGATCGATATCCAGCTGCTGGGATATGACCAGCAGGTCGGCGGCCAGTTTGCCCAGGAAGTGGCCGGGATCGTGTCGGCCGTCCCCGGCACCGCCGACGTCCAGATCACGCCGCGGGGCCAGTACCCCGCCTTCACCGTCGCCTTGGACAACGATAAGGCCGCCCAGCTCGGCCTGTCGTCGACCGCCGTCGCGAACGCGGTCGATATGGCGATCTCCGGGAACGTGGGCACGGCCAGCCAGTTCATCGACCCGATCACGGGGAATGAGTACAACATCGTCGTCCGGCTCATGGATCAATACCGCACCCACCCCGAGGACTTGGGTGACGTCCCGCTGGCCGCCCTCGCCGACCCCGGGCCGGGATCGGCGCCGTCGACCGGGCCGTTGGTCCCGATCCGGGTCCGAGACGTGGCCCAAATCACGCTCGGGAGCCAGCCGCTCCAGATCGCCCGGAAGAACGAGCAGCGGGTGATCGATGTGACTGCGAACGTCGTCGGCCGGCCGCTCGGCGCGGTCTCGCAGGAAATCGCCGGCCGGCTGGGTCAGCTGCCGTTTCCGCAGGGGTTTACCTACCATATGGCCGGGCAGACCGAGCAGCAGCAGAGCGCCTTCGGCAGCCTCGGGTTTGCGCTGGGGCTGGCCCTGATGCTCGTCTACATGATCATGGCGTCGCAGTTCCAGTCGCTGCTGGACCCCTTCGTGGTCATGTTCACGGTGCCGCTCGGGATCATCGGCGTCATCTGGATGCTGCTGCTCACCCACACCACGCTGTCGATCATGTCCTTCATGGGCGTGATCACCATGGTGGGCGTCGTGGTGTCGAACGGCATCCTGCTCGTGGACTATGCAAACCAGCAGCAGGATCGCGGGCTGGCGCTCCGCGACGCGGTGCTCCGGGCGGGGCGGATCCGGCTGCGGCCGATCCTCATGACCGCGCTCGCCACGATCCTGGGGATGCCCGCGCGGTGATCGGCGGGCTCACCGTCTCGACGGGCCTGACCCTCCTCTTGATCCCGACCCTCTACGTCACCTTCGAAGAGTGGCTGCCGCGCCGCAAGCGGGCGCAGACTGAATGAGTCCGACCGCGGCCCCGCGCTCCCCGCAGGGCGATCGAGGAGCCGGCGGTGAACTGCGGATCGAGGGGCTCTCGGTCACGATCCCCAAAGCGGGCGGCGACCTCGTGGTGCTGGAGGACGTTTCGCTCGACGTCCCGTCCGGCAAATTCGTCGCCCTGGTCGGCGGGTCGGGCGCCGGGAAATCGATGACCGCCTGCGCGGTGCTGAAGCTCTTTCCCGTCCCCGCGCGGATCACCGCCGGCCGGATCCTGGTCGACGGCACCGATCTGGTCCCGCTCTCCGAGCGGGAGATGCAGGCGTACCGCGGACGGCGGATCGCGATCATCTTTCAGGAGCCCACCTCCGCGCTCGATCCCGTGATGTCGGTCGGCGACCAGGTCAGGGAGGGCATCGTCGCCCACCTGGGCCGCCGGGGTTCCCGCGAGCGGGCCGCCGAAGCCCTGCAGCGCGTCGGGCTGGATCCGTCGCTGGTCAAGCGGTACCCGCACGAGCTGTCGGGGGGACAGCGGCAGCGCGTGCTCATCGCCGCGGCGATCGCCCCGGGGCCGGCGCTGCTGATCGCCGACGAGCCGACCGCCAACCTGGACGTGACCGTACAGGCGCAGATCCTCGATCTTCTCGCCCGTCTCCAGCACGAGCTCGGGATGTCGGTGCTGCTGATCACCCACGACCTCGGGGTCGTCGCCCAGACGTCCGAGCTGGTCCACGTGATGCGCGCCGGGCGAATCGTCGAATCGGCCGAGACGCACCGGTTGTTTGCCTCCCCCCAGCATCCGTATACCCGCGCGCTCGTCACAGGCGCGCAGCGGCTCGGCATCTGGGCCGAATGAGCAGGGAGGGGGGCGCGGGCCGCGACCGCCTTCCCGTTCTGGCCCCGCTGCGGCACCGCAACCTCAGGCTCTTCTTCGCCGGCCAGGGGATCTCACTCGTCGGCACCTGGATGCAGACGGTGGGCCAGGCGTGGCTCGTGCTGACCCTGACCCGCTCTCCGTTCCTCCTCGGCGTGATCGGCGCGCTCCAGTGGTCGCCGGTCCTCCTGTTTTCGCTCCCGGCCGGCGTCGTCGTGGATCGGGTGCCGAAGCGGGTCCTCATCATGTACACCCAGGCGCTGTTCCTCGTCCTCGCGCTGGGCCTGGGCCTGCTCACGATCACCGGGCACGTCCGGTACTGGCACGTGGCGGTGCTGGCGGCGCTGCTGGGGACGGTCAACGCCTTCGATGTCCCGGCGCGGCAGGCGTTCATCGTGGAGATGGTCGGGGGGACGGAGGATCTCACGGGGGCCATTGCCCTCAACTCCGCGGTGTTCAACTCGGCGCGCCTCGTCGGGCCCGGGCTGGCCGGCCTGATCATCGCCGCCTGGGGGGTGGGCGTGGCGTTTCTCGCGAACGCCGCGAGCTTCCTCGCGGTGCTGGCGGCGCTCGGCGCCTTGCGGATCGTGCCCACGGTCCGGGTGGCGCCGGGAATCGGGTGGCTCGCGCACATCGCCGAGGGGGTGGGGTTCATCCGGTCGACGGCGCCGGTCCTCCGCGTCCTGGTCACGCTCGGCGTGCTGAGCCTGTTCGCGATGAACTTCAACCTGTTCGTGCCGGTGCTGGCGCGCAGCCAGCTCCACCTCGGCGCAAGCGGCTTCGGATTCCTCATGGCCGCCCAGGGCGTCGGCGCGCTCGTCGGGTCGTTGATCGTGGCCGGAGCGAGTGCCCGCGGCCCGCGACCTGCGCACCTGCTCTGGGGCGCCGTGCTGCTTTGCACGGGCCTGCTGGCCCTCAGTCAGGTCGCGCGTCCGGACCTGGCCGGGGTCGAACTGCTGCTGGCGGGGTTGGGGATGGTGCTGTTCACCGCGACGGCGAACAGCACGGTGCAGCTCGAAACGCCCCACGAACTCAGAGGGCGGGTGATGAGCGTCTACGCCCTCGTGTTCAATGGTCTGGCTCCCTTCGGGGCGTTGCTGATGGGCGCCGTCATCGGGACCTGGGGGCTGCCCGTCGGGTTGATCGTGGGGGGCGGGGTGGGTCTCGGAGGCACGCTGACGGTTCGGGGGCTGCTCAGGCCCCGTGGGATCCCGGCGACGGTTCCGGGGTACCCCATTGTGCCCCCCATGCCCCCCATGCTGGGGGCACGGCAGGGGAGGAAGCGGGCGATGCGCCTTGAGCTCGAGATGGTCTCCTCGACAGGCATCTGGCGCTGGACGCCGCAGGTCCGGACAGTTCTGAATGGAGGGTGGGCCGGGAGGGATCAAGCAGCGGTGGCCGCCCACATCAAAGAGATGCAAGCGCTGGGGGTGCCCGCCCCCGAGCAAGTCCCGATCGTGTTCCCGGTGGCCCGGGCGATGCTCACCCAGGGGGACCGGATCGAGATCTACTCCCCCCAGAGCTCGGGCGAGGTGGAGTACGTGCTCATCGCCACCCGGGAGCGGGTCGCGTTGACCGTCGGGAGCGACCACACGGATCGGAAGGTGGAGGCCACCTCGATCGAGCTGTCCAAGCAGATCTGCCCCAACGTCCTCGCGCGGACGGCCTGGGATTATGCGGAGACCGCCGACCACGTGGACGACCTCATCCTCCGGGCGTGGGTCCGGACCGGGGGCACGTGGGAGCCGTACCAGGAGGCACCGATCGCCGAGCTGCTCGCCCCGGCGTACTGGCTGGGCCGCCTCGCCGGGCGGCTCGGCGAGGGGGCCGCCGTCGTGCTCTTCTCCGGCACGGTCCCGACCCTCGGCGGCGCCCTCCGGTACGGCGACGGGTTCCGGATGAGCCTCGTAGACCCCCGCCTCGGGCGCTCGATCGTCCACGAGTACGACGTCGCGCTCGTGGACAACCCGCTGGCCTGACGGTCGCCCCAGGGTTTCCCGCCTGGGGTGCCACAGACGTCCCCCAGAAGGGAGGGCCACCCCGGCCATCGTATCTACGTACAATCTGTCGATAGAAAGACCTCCGATCGGGGGTCAAGGGGGGGTCCAAATGGACCGCGCTGTGGCCATAGGTTCGCGCAGGAAGGTGAGCCGTCGCCGGTTTCTGACAGCCGCGGGGGTGGGGGTCGCGGGTGCCGCGCT
>VBAO01000303.1 GCA_005883865.1 Candidatus Segetimicrobium genomatis | reverse complement strand
CCTCGGCCGGCGGCAGCGAGGCCGGGGGATAGGTGTGCTTCTTCGTGGCGTCGATCCCGAGCTTGCTCGACACCCGCCGCGACGGATCGAGTTGGGGGACGTCCTCGGCCGCCTGCGAGGGATCCAGGCGGACCGCCGGGGTATGGGGAATGATCGCGAGATCCGTGTGGGGCTGGACCCGCCACGCGAGCGCCCAGTCGAGCTGGAAGGGGTCGCGCACGTCGATGTCGTCGTCCACGACCACGGTCGCCACCGACTCCCCCGGGCCGGGCTTCCGGTGGTGCTGGTGACCGTGGACGCGGACGGGTGGGGGCACACCGCGATGACGTGGGCGGTCGCGGTCGCGCCGGGCCGGGTGCGGTTCGGGGTCGACCACGGCAGCACGACGCTGGCCAACCTGGAGCGCGCCGGGAAGGCGGCGCTGCAGGTGATCGCCTGCACCTCGACCACGTAGGAATCGGCCTTGGCCCCCATGTACCCGGGATACTCTCCGAACGGGCCCTCCTCCTCGAGGTCGGGCAGGATCTCGCCTTCGATCACGATCTCCGCGGTGGCCGGGACCGCGAGATCGCTCGTCACGCACGAGACGACGTCCAGCGGCGTCCCGCGCAGCCCTCCGGCGACCGCGAGCTCGTCCACCCCGTACACGATGCGCGTCACCGAGCACAGGCTGACCGACGGGTCGGGCCCGAGAACGATGGCCACGGGGACCCGCTCGCCGGCGAGGCGTCTCGGCTCGACGTGCTGGCGGGCGTGCTGGAGGAAGTTCACCCACATCCCGATCTTCCGCGCCCCCTTGATCTGGCACCGGTAGGTCCCCACGTTCACGATGCCGGTGTCCGGGTCCCGAGTGATCACGCAGGGGGCCGTGAGATAGGGCCCGGGATCGTGCCCGCGGGTCCAGATCGGCGTGGGGAGCTCGAGGAGGGTGGCGGCCTCTCCGCGTTTGACCCGTTGCGCCCGCGCCCACGCGTCGGGAATCCCTTCCGGCTCGGTCTCCAGCGCGAGGGCATATACCCACCGGGACGCGCCGAGCACGCCGACGCACACCGGGATGTCGTGGCCCTGCACGCGGTCGAACATGAGCGCGGGCCGCCGTTCCTCGGGAATCTCCTGGAACGCGAGACGGCTGACCGCGGCGATCTCCCAGGTCTTGTCGACCTCGGTGCGGATGTGGTGGAGCTTCCCGGCCTCTTCCAGCACCGTCAGGTATTCGCGAAGGTCACGGTACGGCATGTCGAGAGCCTCCCGAGTGATGCGCTTCAGCGCGCATCGAGATGGAGGAGACGCGCGGCCGTGTCTCCGAGGATGGCCGCCGCTGCCCCGCCGGGCAGCTCGAGGCCGCGGATCATCCCGACGTACTCGCGGATGCCTTCGATCCCTTTCCCCGTCTGCGTGGTCGCCCCCGTGAAATCCTGAGGATAGTCGGTCGCGAACACGAGCCGGTCGGGCCGGATCCCCGCGAGCGCGCACCGGAGCGCGATGGGCCCGCCCTCGAACCCCGCCGTGTCGAAGTAGAGGCGGTCGAACGACTCCATGAACGGCCGCCTGAGCGTGCCGAACCGTCCGGCTTTGGCCTCCAGCCGCTCTCTGACCGCGGCGATCCCGCCGCCGAAGTGCGCGAAGACCAGCTTCAATGTCGGGTACTCCTCCATCACGCGTCCGGCGATCACGCGGGTCACCGCCACCTGCAGGTCCACCTCGCGCCCGATGATCCGGGCCAGGTCATACTCCCCGAAGAGCGCATACCCCGCCGGGATCTGGGCGGGGTGCACGAAGACCGCGAGGTCGAGCGCGCATGCCGTTCGGTAAAAGGGGGCCAGCCGGGGGGCGTCCAGGGACAGCCCGTTCACCTGGGACGCGATCGTCACGCCTCGAGCACGGGCGCGTGCGCCAGGCCGGTAAACCGGCCCGGGTACCGCCGCTGGATCTCCGTCAGACTATCGTTGATCAGCCGGCACTCCTCGAGCGGCGCGTCCCAGCCCAGGTTGCAGGAGAGCACCGCGAGATCGATGCCGGCCCGATCCATGTCCCCGAGCTGGCCGTCCATGTCGTAGAGCTTGTCGTGCAGGGTCAGCTTGGGGATGCCCCCCTCGATCAGGTTGCGCCGTTCCCCCGGGGTGATGCCCCGGCGGGCGAGCAGTTCCAGGGGCACGAAATGGTGCTGGACATCGATGACCTTGGGCATCCTCCGGCGTCCCCCCTCCCGCGCTGTGCGTCGGCGGATCGTGGCGTCATTCCGGGCGGATCACCACGTCCACGACGGCCGGCCGCTGCTCCGTCTTGACCACTCGGAGGGCGCGCTCGAGCGCCGGAGCGATCAGGGCGGGATCCTCGACCGGGCCTTCTCCGTGCGCGCCGAACGCGCGCGCCATCCCGGCGAAGTCCACCGGGGGGCTCTCGATCCGGATCCCCACGACCCGGTTCTCGACCGGCCGCTTCCGCGCCCGGGCCACGAGCGCCTGGTGATCTTCATCATTGAAGTACGATCGGTTGTTGCACACGACGAAGAGCACGGGGAGCCGGTGATGGGCGGCGGTCCAGATCGCGCTGGGCGTGTACAACAGATCGCCGTCCGGCTGGAGATTCACGCACACCCGCCCGGTCCCGCGGTGGGCCAGGGCGGCCCCGATCGACGCCCCGGCGCCGTAGCCCAGCCCCGCGCCTCCACTGTACCCCAGATACTGGTCCGGCCGGGTCCACTCCCACAAGGACCTGGCCCACCCATCGAGCGTCCCGTTGGCCAGCACCCAGTCTTCGCCTCGAAGGACCTCCCACACTTCGGCCGCCAGCCGGGCCGGTGCGATCGGCCGGTCGTTCCACGACTCCTCGCACTTCGCCCGCGCCTCCCGGCGGAGGGCGTCGTGTGTCGTCCGCAGGCGGTCGTGGCGCGCCCGGCGGTCGGGGGACTCCGCTGCCGGCCGCTCGAGGCGCGAGAGGAGGGCGGGCAGCGCCACCGCGGTGTCCGCCAGGATCGGCACATCGGTGGGCACCAGGCGTTGATAGGCCGTCACCCAGCTCCGGACGGCGAGATCCGAGAGCGTCACGTGGATCACCTTGGCCGACTCGGGGAGGATCGGCTCCGAGCGGCGGGTCAGGCGGTCCGAGCGCGCGAGCGCGCCGTGGAGGTCCTGCACGTCGAGGGCCAGCACCACGTCCGCGGAGGCGAGCAACTCGCGTTCCGCGCCCGTCAGGTCCAGGGGATGGGTGTTGGGGAAGTTGAACCGCCCGTGCCCGTAGAGGTCGATGACCGGCGCGGCGAGGCGCTCCGCGAGCCGGACCAGGGCCTCGACGGCCGCGGCGTTTCGCCCCACGGACTCGGCGATGATGACCGGCCGCTCCGCCTCACGGAGCAGCGATGCGGCCGCATCCAGCGCCCGCGCGTCGGCCTGCACCGGCGACGGGGGAGCGTGGCGGGCCACATCGGGGAGCGGTACCTTCTCCGACAGGGCCATCTCCTGGAGCTCGGCATCGAAGCACACGTAGACCGGTCCCTGGGGCTCGGTCGTGGCGATGCGGTAGCCGCGGATCAGCGCCTCGGGGATGGACGCGAGGCTGGCCGGCTGGTCGTCCCACTTCACGTAGTCCCGCACAGCCTGGCCCTGGACCAAGGCCGTGTGGATCCAGTCGATCCACGGCCGCCGGTTCTCGACGGCCATCGGCCCGGTCCCGCCCAGCACCAGCATCGGCACGCGGTCGCACCAGGCGTTGAAGATCGCCATGCTGGCGTGCTGCAGGCCGACGACGTCGTGCACGATCGCCGCCATCGGCTTCCCGGCGGCCTTTGCGTATCCGTGGGCCACCGCCACGGCGATCTCCTCGTGGCAGCACTGGATGATCCCCGGCCGTTCGTTGCCGCCGTAGTTGACCAGGGAATCGTGCAGCCCCCGAAACGTCGCGCCGGGGTTCAGGGCGGCGTACTCGATGCCCAGCGCTCTCAGGACGTCGACGATGAGGTCCGATCCGTACTGGGCCGCGCCCATGGCCGCCGCTCCTCAGTGCCTGCGAAAGAACGGCCCGTACTCGCTCCGCCAGCGCTGGAGCTGCGGCGCGTTCAGATCGCGCATGAGCCGCACGGGCAGGGTGCCGGCCCCCTTGATGGGCGGATGAATGCCGGGCGCGAGGACGAACTCTCCCGCCTGGGCGAGCGCCGCGAGCCCGAGCCGGGAGGTGAGGAGGTCGATCAGGAGGCGCGCGGCGTGGGCGTGAGCCGGCCGGGCCGCCAGGGCCACGTGGTGGGCCTCCGCCAGCATCGGGTCGAGGCGTACGTACTCGAGGGGCGCGCCCTGCTGCCCCATGATGTACACGTACTTCACGTAGGTCAGGCCCACGGGATACTCGCCCGCCACGACCTTCTGCATCGCCGGATCGAACGAGTCCACCAGCACCGCCTGGGCCGCGAGCCGCTCCACGAACGCACGATACCTCGGCCCCAGGGTCTCTTCGAGATTTGCCAGCCAGACCGCCGCGGTGATGTGCTGGGTCGGGTCGGGGATCACGACCTTCCCCTTCCACCGCTCGTCCACGAGGTCGCCGAGCGTCCTGGGTGCCTCTGCCGCCGGCACGAGGTGGGTGTTGTAGAGGATTCCGATGACGACCATCCGGTAGGGCGGCGACAGGACGCCGTCCCTGTCGAGGCTCGCCTGGGGGAATGCGGCGTACGACGGGGAGGCGTAGGGGGCAAACGCCCCCTCGGTCTTCATGAGCCGCATCGGGCTCTGGTTCGCGAGGACCACGTCGAACTGGGGCCTGCCCGCATGCACCTCGGTCAGGACGCGGTCGAGGAGGCGGTTCGTGGCCAGCCGGAAATACTCCACGGGGATCCCGTACTTGTCCTTGTACAGCCGCTGGACGACCTCGAAGATCGGTGACTCGAGGGTGCCGTACACGGCGACCCGCCCTTCCTTCCTGGCGGCGGAGACAGGGTCCGTCTGGGCCTGGGCGGACACCGGACCGAGGGCGACTGCCACCCCGACGATTGCCCAGAGCCCCCATCTGCGCCGCACCGCTTCTCCCCCGCGCTCCGCCAGATCCTGCGGCCGCCCGCGGTCCTGCTCCTTCACCGGTGCGCGCGG
>VBAO01000302.1 GCA_005883865.1 Candidatus Segetimicrobium genomatis | reverse complement strand
GCTCGCGCCCAGCCCGGCCCCGGTGTCCCCGTGGAAGTACTCGTGGAACAGCAGGTAGTCGCGCCAGTGCGGATCCCTTTGCTGGATTTCGTTCGCCCCGAACACCGGACGACGGCCGTCCGGACCGCGCAGGAAGATGCGCGTCAGCCGGCGCGCCAGGTCCTGGCCGATCGCCGCGAGCGTCATCCCGGTCCCCGACCCGGTGGGGCACTCCACCAGGAAGTCGTCCCCGTAGTAGTGGTGGAATCGCTGGAGCGCCTCGATGATCAGGAAGTTGATCGGAAACCAGACCGGCCCGCGCCAGTTGGAGTTGCCGCCGAAGAGGCCGCTCCGGGACTCGGCCGGCTCATACCCCACGGCGTGCGTCATCCCGGCGACGTTCAGCATATACGGATGATCGGCGTGGTACCGGCTCAGGGACCGGATCCCGTGATCGCTGAGGAACTCGGCGGGATCCAGGAGGCGCTTGAGCACCCGCTTCATGCGGTGGCCGCGCACGAGCGCGAACAGCCGCCGCTCCCCCATCCCCGGCTCGCGCCAGCGGGAGACCAGGCCCGCGAGGTGCGGCCGGTGGGCGAGGAACCACTCCAGGCGGTCCTTGACCCCGGGCAGGATGTCCAGCAGGTCCGGCTCGACGGTTTCCACGGCCAGGAGCGGGATCGCGCCGACGAGCGAGCGGACCTCGAGCCGGCGGAGCGTGCCGTCCTGCAGGTGCAGCACGTCGAAGAAAAATTCGTCCCGATCGTCCCACAGCGGGATGTCCGTGCCCCCGATGTTGTTCAGGGCCCCGGCGATGTAGAGGAAGTGCTCGACAAACTTGGTGGCGACGTCTTCGTACGCGTGATCCTTGCGCGCCAGTTCGAGCGCGATCGCCAGCATATTGAGGCAGTACATCCCCATCCAGGCGGTCCCGTCCGCCTGCTCGATGTGCCCGCCCGTGGGGAGGGCCATGCTGCGGTCGAAGACGCCGATGTTGTCGAAGCCGAGGAAGCCTCCCTGGAAGACGTTCCGCCCCTCCCGATCCTGGCGATTGACCCACCAGGTGAAATTGAGCAGGAGCTTGTGGAAGACGCGCTCGAGGAAATCATGATCGGCGGTCCCGGTAACGCGGCGGGCGATCTTGTAGACGCGCCACGCCGCCCAGGCATGCACCGGAGGGTTCACATCCCCGAGCGCCCACTCGTACGCCGGGAGCTGCCCGTTCGGGTGCATGTACCATTCGCGGAGCAGCATGATGAGCTGGCGCTTGGCGAAGTCCGGATCGACGAGGGCCATCACGACGCAGTGAAAGGCCAGGTCCCATGCCGCGTACCAGGGGAACTCCCAGGTATCGGGCATCGCGATCACGTCCTCGTTACTGAGGTGCCGCCACCCCGCGTTGCGCCCCCCCTTCCGCTCCTCGGGCGGCGGGGGCCCCGCCGGGTCGCCGTCCAGCCAGACCGCCACGTCGTAATGGTAGAACTGCCTGCTCCACAGCAGCCCGGCGAACGCCTGGCGCTGCACCCTGTGGGCATCCTCCGGCATGTCCTCCGGCTCGAACCGCCGGTAGAATACGTCGGCCTCGGCCCGGCGCGTCGCGAGGAGCGCCTCCGCATTGTCAAACGGAGCCGCGTGGGGGCGGTTGGAGAGGCGCAACTCGACGCGCTCGAACGCCCCCGGGGGGATCCTGACGGCGTAGTGGGCCGCCGCCTTCGTGCCCGTCCCGGTGGCGCTCACCGCGTCGGTGCGGCCCCGGACGATCGCCTCGTGGATCCCATCCTTCACGACGGGCGTCCGGTTCGGCACGCCCCAGAGCCGCTGCGCGTTGGTCTCGTTCTCCGTGAAGAGGACCTCGGGCGCGCCCCGGCAGGCCAGCCAGTACTCGCCCAACCGGGGGTGGGTGGCTCTGAGCACGCGCGCCCTCGAGGCGGCGTCTCCGCCCGGGGCCGGGGCGGGGTCGGCGGCGCGCAGCTCGGGCCGCGGGGTGTCATCTCCCCACGCCCAGGTGTTTCGAAACCAGAGGGTCGGCAGGATGTGGAGCGGGGCGGGGTCGGGCCCCCGGTTGGTGGCGGTGATGCGGATCAGGATATCCTCGGGGTCGGCCTTTGCGTATTCGACCAGGATATCGAAGTACCGGCCCTCCGCGAAGATGCCCGTATCCAGGAGTTCGTACTCGGGCGCGTCCCGCCCGCGCCGCCGGTTCTCCGCCACCAGGTCCTCGTACGGGAAGGCCCGTTGGGAATACTTGTATAGCGCCTTCATGTACGCGTGCGACGGCGTGCAGTCGAGGAAGTAGTAATACTCCTTGACGTCCTCGCCGTGGTTGCCCTGGGAGCCGCTCAACCCGAACATCCGCTCCTTCAGGATCGGATCGACCTCGTTCCAGAGCGCGGTGGCGAAGCAGAGGAGCCCGTGGTTGTCGCAGATGCCGAGGAGGCCGTCCTCCCCCCACCGGTACGCGCGGGAGCGCGCGTGGTCGTGCGGGAAGGAGTCCCAGGCGGTGCCGCCGGGCGAATAATCCTCGCGCACGGTCCCCCACTGGCGCTCCGACAGGAACGGCCCCCACCGGTACCAAGGAACCCGGCGCTCGCGCACCTCGGCCAGCCTCTGCCGCTCAGGATCCTCCGGCGCTCCGTTCGTCCGCCGCCCCCCACTCCGTCCTTCCCGTGCTTCCATCTCAGGAGTGCTTCCCGCCGGCATCCGCGAGCCCCTTGCCCGATCTCGAATCTCCGCCCCATCAGACGGCCCCCAGGTGCCCCGCGCTCGTCTTCTTGGAATCTTCACAAACCCTTTATCAAGCGTTAACGAAACCGGGCTAGGCTTGGCGGTGGCGGGCGGTGCGTGTCCGTGCCCGGGGAGGGCACGATCCGAAGGGGGGTGGGAGGCCCGGCGGAGATGCGCGGCGTGGGCGGCACGGCTCGTCTCGGGTAGCGATTACCACGCACGGAGATCTCGCAAAGGAGAGGTGATACGGATGATGTCGGGTTGGAAGAAGGTGGCCATGATCATGCTTGCGGGCCTGCTGATCGCGGGCCCGATCGCGCCTCCGCACGCGGTGGCGCAAAGCGACACGGGGGCATGGGATAGGACGATGGGTGCCG
>VBAO01000301.1 GCA_005883865.1 Candidatus Segetimicrobium genomatis | reverse complement strand
CAGGATCGTGACCAGGCCGGGCAAGAGGGAGGTGCGCAGCGCCGCCTGGTCGGAGGTGAGCGGATTCTGCACCACGACCGGTGCGGCCCCGGCCGGCGCTGCGGCCTCCGCGGTCTTCAGGGAGACGAGGGTCAGGGTCAGCACCTCGGTGAGCCCGGA
This sequence comes from Candidatus Segetimicrobium genomatis, assembly GCA_005883865.1. Lineage (GTDB taxonomy): Bacteria > Sysuimicrobiota > Sysuimicrobiia > Sysuimicrobiales > Segetimicrobiaceae > Segetimicrobium. The sequence continues at coordinate 1,782 of VBAO01000301.1, read as the reverse complement.
TCGGGCGAGGGTCTCCCGGACCCGCTCATCGACTCTGAGGGGGTGCGCGACGGTGCCGGACGTCGTCTCGCCGCGGGGCATCGTCGGCGGGATTCGGTCGTAGCCGTGGATCCGGGCGATCTCCTCGATCAGATCCTCCTCGCGCGCGAGATCGGGGCGAAACGAGGGCGGGCGCACCTCCAGGGCGGTCCCCCCGGCCACCCTGCACCCCAGGGCTCGAAGGATGCGGCCCATCTCCGCGCGTCGAACGTCGACGCCCAGCACCGCCACAGCCCGCGTGGGCCGCAACCGGATCGCCCGCCTCACGAGCGAACGAGGGTACACGTCGATGAGCCTCCCCCGCGCTCGCCCCCCGCACCCCTCGCCGAGGAACTGCGCGGCCCGCCGTTGCGCCGCGGGTGGACCGGCGGGGTCCATGCCCCGCTCGAACCGCGCCGAGGCCTCCGTCCGGATCCCGAGACGCCGTGCCGTCCGCGCGATCGTGGGCGGGTTCCAGTAGGCCGCCTCCAGGAGCACGCGGGTCGTGCCCGCGCCGATCTCCGTCTGAGCCCCGCCGATGATGCCGGCCAGCGCCACGGCGCGCTCGCCGTCTGCGACGGCCAGCATCTCGGGGTCAAGCGTTCGAGAGACCCCATCCAGCGTGGTGAGTCGCTCGCCTGGCTCGGCGCGCCGCACGACGAGGCGGCGCCCGGCGATCCGATCGTAGTCGAACGCGTGCATCGGCTGGCCGAGCTCGAGCATGACGTAGTTCGTGACGTCGACGACGCCGTTGATCGGCCGGATCCCCGAGGCTTCGAGGCGCCGCTGCACCCACGCGGGCGATGGGCCGGGCCGGATCCCTTCGATCACCTGGGCCGTGAACCGCGGGCACCCCTCGCGATCGGCGACCTCGACCGACACCCGCGCCGGGGCGGCGGGCGAAGGCTTGACGGGACTCGGAGTGGGGGCTCGCAGCGGCCGGCCGAGAAGGAGGGCCACCTCCCGGGCGATCCCCAGGACGCTCATGCAGTCGGGCCGGTTGGTGGTCAGTTCGATTTCGAGGACGGTATCGCTCCCGGCGCGCTCGACCTGCTCGACGGGCAGCCCGATCCCGTGAAGCCGTTCGACCAGTGCCTCGAGGGGGACGTCGATGTCCACGTACTCCCGCAGCCAGTCAAGGGAGATGCGCATCGCTAGACCCGGCCGAGAAACCGGACATCGTTCTCATAGAAGAGCCGGATGTCGCCGATCCGATGCTTGAGCATCGCCGGCCGCTCGACGCCCATCCCGAACGCAAACGCGGTGAATCGCTCGGGGTCGATCTGGGCCATCTCCAGGACCCGGGGGTGGAACATGCCGCACCCGAGGATCTCCAGCCACCCGGATCGCTTGCACACCGCGCACCCGCGCCCCGCGCAGATCACGCACGAGATCGCCATCTCCGCGCTCGGCTCCGTGAACGGAAAGTAGGACGGGGTGAAGCGGGCCCGGACCTGCGGCCCAAAGAAGGCATGGACAAAGGCCAGGAGCACCCCCTTGAGGTCGGAGAACCGCACCCCTCGATCGACGACGAACCCGTCGGCCTGATGGAACATCGGGGAATGGGTCGCGTCCGTCGCATCCCTGCGGTAGCAGTGGCCGTACGCCAGGGCCCGCATCGGCGGCCGGCGGCGGTCGAGGACGTGCACATCCACCACGGTGGTGTGCGTCCGGAGCAGCCACTCCTTCCCGACGTAGAACGAATCCTGGGCATCCCGGGCGGGGTGGTAGGCCGGCATGTTGAGGCGTTCGAAGTTGTCGTGG
>VBAO01000176.1:4350-21038 GCA_005883865.1 Candidatus Segetimicrobium genomatis | reverse complement strand
TTCCCCTTGGTCGTCAGGAACAGCGCAACGCAATGGTCGAGTCCCGGGACCGCTGCCAGAACCGTGAACCGCTCGCAGGTCATCATGATGTGGTCCAACGACCCTCCTTCGACCTTGCGCGACATGTAGAGGAAGAGCTTGATCGCCGTCACGACGTCCTGGGTGACGCTCTCCGCCGGAAATTCGGCTTCCAGCTTGAGGACCTCGATCGGCGACCCATCCATGCCGATGAGCTCCGCCGCCAAGACCCCGTCAGTCCCGGCCACCATGGCTCCGAGGACATCCCGGGCCTTCTTCATCACTCACTCCTCCGCGCGGCGTTGCCGGGTCCGGCCGCCGCCGCCGGCTCCGCGGCCCGGGGCCGGGTCGGGGTCCCCGCGGTCGCGCCGTCCAGATCCGGCTGGGCCGCCAGCCAGGCCCGGACCCCCTGCAGGCTCATCCCCTCTTCTTCGACCAACCGGCGGATGCACTGGACGAGACGGAGGTCCCGGGTCGAATACAGCCGGTGCCCGCCTTTGGTCCGGGCGGGCCGTAGGAGTTGGTACTCCACTTCCCATCTCCGCAGCCGCCTCGCATCCACCCCAGACAGCGACGCGACCGTCCGAATGGGGTAAATGGGCAGATCGTCTGACGTCGTCACGACTCGCTGACCTCCTCCGCCGCGCTTCCCGCGCGGGCCTCACCCTCTCCCGACCGCATGTGTGCGGACAGGCGTTTCAGGGCGGCGGCGAGCACCCGGGACACGTGCCGCTGGGAGACCCCGAGGCGCTTTGCCACCTCGCTCTGCGTAAGATCCTGATAGAACAGGTAGTAGACCACCTTACGCTGCAGGTCGGCCAACCGTTCCACCGCCTTCAGCAGCACGATCCGGTCCTCGATCGGCAACTGGAAGGAGACGTAGCGCTTATGCGCGATGATGTCCCGCCGGATCTCCTGGCGCTCGACGAGGTCGCTCATCGAATGCACCCGGGACCGGTTGTGCGCGCGGAGGATCTCGAGCACGCCGTCCTGGGTCAGGTTCATCCGTCCGGCGATTTCCGCAAGCGTCGGGGTCCGGCCGAGCGACTGGCGGAGCTCGGCGACCGCGTCGGTCAGTTCCCCGTAGAGCTTCCGCACCCACCGGGGCGCCCGAACTTGCTCGACGCTGTCGCGGAGGTAATGTCGGATCTCCCCCGCGATGTGATGGTAGGCATACGCCTCGAACTTGACGCCCCGCGCGGGATCGTACGATCCCACCGCGTTCATGAGGCCGATCGTGCCGATCTGGGAGAGATCATCGAGCGGAACGCCGACCCGAACGTATCGCCGGGCGATCTTCTTGGCCAGCGGCAGGTAGTGGCAGACGAGGTCCTCGCGTAACTGCGGATCGGCGGAGCGCCGGTACCGGCGAAACATTTCCAGAAGTGCGGGGTCCTGGTCGTTCGCTGGAGCAGGCAAGTGGGGTTCTTTGACCGCCAACCGGGGTTCTTTGACCGCCAACCGGGTGCTACCCATTGTTCCCTCCCTGCTAGACCGCGCGACTCCGGTCCCTCACCTGCGCGATCTGCGCTGCCACGGACCATGCCAAGAGCCCTGCGTACAGCGCCCAGATCGGGCGAAGAGGGGGAGGTGGCGGGAGGTGGGCCTACAACAAGAAGACCTCCCACTCACCACGGGAGGTCACGAGTTGCCGCTCCGGCGACCCGGCTGGCTGGCCCAGTTCCCTGGCCCAGCCCCGTGGCTTTGCGTCCCCAGATCTCTCTGGGTTTGCCCCTACGGAGATGCCTCTATGCAGTTGTACAGCACAGTGAGTTAACCACACGGCATGGTGGCTGTCAAGGAATGGTGAGGGTGATCGGATGATGCGCGGAGGTTCCTGATTGCATCGCACCTCCGGGGGACCGCCATCAAACCACCAGGGATCCGCCCACCGCCTACCCGCGAAACGTCTAATCGCCCCGCGTTGTGGGCAATCTCAAGGATAAGCGCCCTGGCCACCGGCCCGTCCTGTGCCAGGATTTCCTTTAGAGCGTACGCCCGTGAGAACCCAACGTCAGGAGGCTGCGGGATGAGCGTTGACACCAACCCGCCTGCCGGCGCCCCCGATAAACGCGCGGTGCAAGCCTCGATGCGAGAGGCCGCGCAGCGGGCGCAGGAACTGCTGCGGGAGGCGGAGGCCGCCCGCGCGTCGCTGAACGAGGCCGCGGAAAAGGTGCAGGATCTGGAGCGGCAGGCGGCTCAGGCGCAGAAGACGATCGCGCGCTACCAGGAGCACGAAAGGGTCTTCTCGCGCGCACTCGAGGACGCGCAGCAGGCGAGCGAGGAGAAGATCCAGGCCGCCCGCGCACGCGCCGAGGAGGCGGACCGGGCCAGCAACGAGATCATCGAAGCGGCCAACGCTCGGGCGGAGGATGCGGGGCGGGCCGGCGACGAGATGCTCCAGGCCGCCGAAGCGCGCGCAGAGGAACTGGTCACGTCCGCGAAGGCGACCGCCGAGGAGATCATCCGGTCCGCGCGCAATACCGCCGCAGACACCCTGCACAACGCCCGCGAGTCGGCCCAGGAGCAGCTCGAGGCCGCCGAGCGCGCCGCGGCCACACGCGCCGCGGAGGGCGGCGATTCCGACCGGCCGCGGGGGGGAGTGCCCCCGAACATCGAGAAGACCAAGCAGGCGGCCGAGCAATACCTCACAGGCATCGTGACCAAGCTCGATGCGTTCATCCACGACCGGGAGCGGGTGTCCCGAAGCCTGGAGACGCTGGCCAAGAGCCACGCCGAATCCGTCGAGACGATGGGGCGGCTCAAGAGCGAAGTGCAGAAGGAGATCCTCCCGACGGTGCAGCGGCTGCTGCGCGGGCTGAAGGGCGAGGACGCCGGCAAGACCCCTGGCTGGACCCAGGGCAAAGCCGAGCCCAAAGTCGCGACCAAAGCCGAGGCCAAAGTCCAGTCCAAAGTCGAGGCCAAACTCCAGTCCAGAGTCGTGGCCGAAGTCGAGGTCGAACCCGACGTCGAACCCGAGGCCGAGCCCGAGACCGAGGCCGAAATCGAACTCGAACCCGCGGCGGAACAGCCGGCGTCCATCGGCTTGATCCCCCAACCGCTGAAGCCGGACCGGCCCGCGAAGGAGCAGGACGCGAGACTCGTGGCTGCGCGCGCGTCCGGGAGCAAATACAGCGGGGAGGTCGTCATCAGCCCGATCCAATCCTTCATGCAGGCGACCAAGTTCATCACCGCGTTGACGCATGTCGAGGGTGTGGCCGGCGTCAAGCTCCGGACGTACGCCGCCTCAAAGCTCACGGTCGATGTCCTGACGGAGAATCAACCGGTCGGCGCCATCGACTGCGCGCTCATCGATGGGTTTCCGATCGAGGTCGTCGAGTCGGCCGACAACCATCTCGTCCTGCGGATCGGCAGCCCGACCGCCCGCCCGACCCCCCGCTAGCCGACCCCGGGAAGCCTCACAATCCGGCCCGGGACCGGGCCGCGAGATATCCCTGAAGGATGAGCGCCGCGGCGACGCGGTCGCGCACGGCACGCCGGCCCTTCCGCTTGGTGCCCGCCTCGCGCAACGTCCGATCGGCCTCGACGGTGGTTAACCGCTCGTCCCACAGGTCGATAGGCACGCCGGCCAGCGGCCGCAGGGCGCTGGCAAAGGCCTCCGCGCGCTTGGCCGCGGGGCCGACCGTTCCGTCCATGTTGCGGGGCCACCCCACGACGATGCGGGCGACTTCGTGTGATGCGGCCAGCTTGGCCACCGCGGCGAGATCACGCCGCCGGTCCGTGTGGACGAGCACGAGCAGCGGGAGGGCGATCGTGCCGGTGGGGTCGCTGACCGCCACGCCGATGCGGCGCGCCCCCAGGTCCAGGCCCAGGATTCGACTCACGGGGCGCCGAGCGCTTCGCGGACCAGTTGGGGCAGATCCGCCATCACCGCGTCGAGCAACGCAGGATCCCCGCCGCCGGCCTGGGCCAGCTCGGGACGGCCGCCTCCGCGGGTGCCCAGGCGGCGGTTGAGCGCGGCCACCACTTTTCCGGCCTCGGCCCCGCGCGCGACCGCGCCGGCGGTCGCCATCACGACCACCTCGATCCGGCCGTTCGTGGACGAGGCGGCCACGATCACCCCGGACCCGAGCCGGGGCTTGATGCGGTCTCCCAGCGCGCGCAGCGCCGCCTGATCGCTGCCCGAGGTGACGATGCCCACGACCCTGACGCCGCCCACCTCGGGGGCGGCGCGCACCGCCGCGTCGAGGTCCGGCGCCGCCTCGCGCACCCTAGCGGAGACGACCTCGGCTTCGAGCGCGCGGGTGCGGCCGGCGAGCTGCCTGAGACGGTCGGGCACCTCCTCGGCCGACACGCGGAGCACCCCGGCGGCCTCGCGGAGCGCCGCGTCGATCGCCTGGGCGCGGCCCACCGCCGCCCGCCCCGTCAGGGCCTCGATCCTCCGGATCCCGCTCCCGACCGAGGACTCGGAGACGATCATGAACAGTCCGATCTCCGCGGTGCTCCGGACGTGGGTGCCGCCGCACAGCTCACGGCTGTAGCCGTCGATCGCGACCACGCGAACGCTGTCCCCGTATTTCTCGTCGAACAACGCCACCGCCCCGGACGCCAGGGCGTCCTTGTACGCCATCACCTCCGTCCGCACGGGGAGGACGGCGAGGACCTGCTCATTCACCCGCGCCTCGAGCCGGGCGCGTTCGTCCGGGGAGACGGGGCGGAGGTGCAGGAAGTCGAACCGCAGCCGGTCCGGCGCCACACGCGAACCTGCCTGGCGCGCGTGCTCGCCCAGGATCTCCCGGAGGGCGCGGTGCAGGAGGTGGGTCGCGGTGTGGTTCCGCATGATGTCCCACCGGCGCGAGGCGTCCACCACGAGACGCGCGGGCTCCCCCACCCTCACCTTCCCGGTCACCCGCCCGCGGTGAACCACGAGGCCCGGGACAGGGCGCTGGGTGTCCGTCACCGCGACCACGCCGCCCGGGGTGCGGATCTCGCCGGTGTCCCCGACCTGTCCTCCCGCCTCCGCGTAGAACGGCGTCTGGTCGCAGACGACCTCCACGTCGTCGCCCGCGGCGGCGGTTTCGACCTGCTCCCCGGCGCGAAGCAGGGCGACGACGCGGCCGGACGCCTCGAACGTCTCGTACCCGACGAACTCGCTCGACACCCCCGCCCCGCGGAGCGCCGCGTACGCGCCGCGGTGCCTGGCGTCGGACTGAAACGCCCCCGCCTCTCGGGAGCGTTCCTGCTGGCGGGTTTTCTCCGAATCGAACCCGGCCTCATCGATCTCGAGCCCGTGTTCCCTCGCGACGTCCCGGGTCAGGTCCCGGGGAAATCCGTAAGTGTCGTACAGACGGAACACGTCGGCCCCGGGCAGCACCGCCTCCCCCCGGCGGCGCGTCTCGGCGATCAGGTCGTCCAGCCGGCCAAGCCCCGCGTCGAGCGTCTGGTGGAACCGCTCCTCCTCGGCGCCGACCACCTCCCGGATGAACGGCTGATGGGATGCGAGGTCGGGATAGGCCCCGCGCATCCTGGAGACGACGGCGTCGGCGACGGAGGCCAGCACCGGAGCCCGCGCGCCCGCACGGCGCGCAAACAGGATCGCCCGCCGCATGATCATCCGCAGCACGTACCCCCGCCCCTCGTTGTCGGGAACCACTCCATCGGCCACGAGGAACGTCATCGCCCGGCCGTGGTCCGCCAGCACCCGGTAGGCCACCGCATGCTGCGCCCGCTGCGCGGGGGTGTGCTTGAGCAGGGCCTGGATGTGGTCGAGCAGCGGCAGGAACAAGTCCGTCTCGTAGTTGCTCGGCACGCCCTGGATCACCGAGACGATCCGCTCGAGGCCCATCCCGGTGTCGACCCCCGGCCGGGGCAGCGGGGTCCGCGTGCCGTCGGCGGCCTGATCGAACTGCATGAACACGAGGTTCCAGATTTCGAGCCATCGGGCGCAGCCGTTGTCGAGCGCCTCGCCGCAATCCGGACGCCCGCAGGTGCACGCCGCCTCCCCCCAGTCGAAATGCAGTTCGCTCGTGGGCCCGCAGGGACCGATGTCCCCCATCATCCAGAAGTTCGTCGCTTCCCTCATCCGCACGATGCGGTCCGGGGGAATGCCGACGGCCGCCCACGCCGCCACCGCCTCGTCGTCGCCCGCGAGCACCGTCTGCACCAGGCGGTCGGGTGGGATCCCCAACGTCTCGGTGGTCAGCTCCCAGGCGAACCGGACCGCGTCCCGCTTGAAGTAATCGCCAAAGCTGAAGTTCCCGAGCATCTCGAAGAAGGTGTGGTGGCCGGGGGACGGGCCGACGTTCTCCAGGTCGTTGTGCTTCCCGCTGACCCGCATGCATTTCTGCACCGTGACCGCGCGCCGGTACGATCGCTGCTCCAGGCCGAGGAAGACATCCTTGAACTGGACCATCCCGGCGTTCGTGAACAGCAGCGTCGGATCGCCCGCGGGCACGAGCGAGGCGCTGGGCACCCGGGTGTGGCCCTGGGCTTCAAAGTACCGGAGGAAGGCCTCACGGATCTCGTCGGCGCGCCTCACGGCCCGGCCGGAGCCTCCCGCCTGCCCCCCGCATGAGGGGGCACCGGGTCCAACAGCCGCGCCGCGTCCGCCACGGCGCCCGCGATCCCCTGGGCGGCGCGGTCGATCAACTCGGGCGTGATCACCAGCGGAGGTTCGATGCGGATGACGTTCGGGTTGTTCAGGGTGTAGAAGGTGATGACCCCCCGGCGCCCGGCCTCGGCGGAGGTCATGAGCGCCAGGTCCGGGTGGACGAACTCGACCCCGAGCATCAACCCCCGCCCCCGCACCGCCGACACCACGCTCGGATGCTGCGCCTGGATCTCGCGGAGGCGCCCGAGGAACTGCGCCCCCAACGGCTCGGCGCGCGCCGGGAGACGTTCCTCCACGAGGACCTCGAGCGTGGCCAGCGCCGCGCGGCACGCCAGGGGGTTGCCGCCAAATGTCGAGGAATGGAGATACGGATCGCGCCGCATTTTCTCCCAGAGATGGGGGCGCGCGACGAATGCGCCGATCGGGATCACCCCGCCCCCGAGCGCCTTCGCGAGCGTCATGATGTCCGGCACCACCGCTTCGTGCTCGACGCAGAACATCCGCCCCGTCCGGCCCATCCCGGTCTGGATCTCATCCGCGATGAGGAGCACCCCGCGACGGTCGCAGATCTCCCGGACCTGCCGGAGATACCCGGGAGGGGGAATGATGACCCCCGCCTCTCCCTGGATCGGCTCGAGCATCACGGCCGCGGTGGTGGATCCGATCGCCGCGTCGAGGGCGGAGGCATCTCCAAAGGGGACGTGGGTGAACTGCGGCACCAGCGGCTCAAACGGCGTCTTGTAGTGATCGCGGCCGGTCGCCGACAGCGCCCCGAGGGTCTTGCCGTGGAACCCGCCCTGCATCGCGATGATGCCCGGGCGGCCGGTGGCCAGTCTCGCGAGCTTGATCGCGCCCTCGTTCGCCTCGGCGCCGCTGTTGCCGAAGAACGCGTACTGGAGATCGCCCGGGGAGAGCTGCGCCAGCCGTTCCGCGAGCGCCGCCTGCGGCACGCTCGGCATCGTGCGCACGGACATCGGCATCCGCTCGAGCTGGTCGCGCACCGCCGCGAGGACTCGGGGGTGGCGATGCCCGATGTTGAAGATCGCCGGGCCGCACGCGCAGTCGATGTACTCCCGCCCGTGGACGTCCCAGACCAGGCAGCCCTCGGCCGCCCACTCGACGGTCTCCACGCCGCCAAACTGAAACAGCCGGGCCAGTCCTGGGTTGAGGTGCCGACGGTACTGCTCCAGGGTTCGCTCGATCAACTCGGCCCGCTCGGCTCCCTGGGGCGCCCGGGCCGCGCGGCCCCCGTCAGGGCGGAGAGCCATGTTGTACCTCTGGTGCCGGGCTCGATTCCCGGGAGAGCGCGGCCTCGGCCCGCCTGACGACCTCGCGGGTCTCCTTGTACCTGATCCGCTCCAGCGCGTCGGCCACCGACACCCAGTCACACCGGACGAAGCCCTCTTCTCGCTGCGGGCACGTTTCTTCTCCGCCGAGGAACTCCATCAAGTAGTAATGCACGGTCTTGTCGTAGTACGTGTCCTCGGTCTTCCAGAAGAACAGGTACCGCTCTTCCCCCAGGTCCTGGACGATGCGGACGTTGCGCAGGCCGGTCTCCTCGGCCACCTCCCTCAGGGCGACGGCCTCGGGCGTCTCACCCGCCTCGATCGTCCCCTTCGGGAGCATCCACTTCCCCGCCTCGTGCTGCAACAGCAGGATCCGGATGTCGGCAACCGGGGCGTCGGGCTGGGGCCGGCGAAACACCACCCCGCCCGCGCTGTGAGCCCGTCGCATCTTCCGGGCAGGCTGCCGCACCCCTTACGCCCCCCCACCAGACCGGGCACAACTGGGTCAAGGGCCGGCGGCTCGGAAGGTTCCGCGAGCCGCCGGCCCATCTGATCGCGAAAGCCGGTTGAACCTTAGAAGCGTTTGCGCCGGGCCGCGCGGCGGCGCCGCTTCTGGCTCGGCTTCTCGTAGTGTTCGTGCCGCTTCGCGTCGGTGAGGATGCCGGAGCGCTTGACCTGACGCTTGAAACGCCGAAGCGCGCTGTCCAGCGTCTCGTCCTTTCCGACCCGCACTTCGGTCAAAGGCCACCCCCGCCGTGCCCGGCTGCGAACAATGGCATCATTATACACGAGGAGCGCCCCTATCATCAACGGGCGCTCCCCAGGGTGGCCCGGACGATCGATGAAACGGTCTAGTGCGCGCCCGTACCCGGTCATCTGCACCCCCGTCTGCGCGTTGGCGGTGCCGAACGCCCCGTAGTACTTCTCGATCAGGCCGCCGAGCAGGGTGACGGTGCCCCGGGAGGAGCCCTGATGATCGTTGGCGACGGTCACGGAGCTGCGATACGAGCTCCCGGCGCTGCCGGCCATCAGGACCGCCCGAATCACCAGGTTGTTGGGGGCCGACGCCCCGATGACGATGTCGCCGCCAGAGGAGTACAGCCCCAGCACGTTGGCGGGGTTCGAGGTCGGATCGGAGGGATTCGGGGGGGTCTGGTACTGGACGTTGTTCGAGATCGTGATCGTCCCCGACGCGGGGCTGGCGTTGATCTGCTCCATCACCTGCATCGCGAGACTGGTCGCCGCCGCCTTCTCGTCGGACCGGTTCGCGGAGGTCATCCCGTTCATGAAGACCTGAAGCAGGAACACGGCCACGCCGGCGATCAACGTGAGCCCGACGATGAGCTCCACGAACGTGAACCCCCCCATGCACGAGGCACGCGGACGGAGCCGGCAGGCGACGCGAGCCATGGCCACGACCGATCCCCCCTACCTCGCCACCCCACGAAGGTGACCCCCCTAAAACGGAAAGAGGGCCGGCCCGAACGGGCTACCCTCTTCGGCAGTGCAGCCGGCCACGCTGTGTGGCCCTGTCGCTTTGCGCCCCCGGATCACTCCGGGGTTTGCCGGTATCGTGAGGTTATGGCTTCACGGATCATGTGTACCCCGCCGCGCGGAGAAACGGACAGGAATGTCGCCACCAGGGTGCGGCCGCGGAAAGATCAACCGGGGTTCCGTGCGGGATTTACGGGGTCTGGTACGTGATCCCCCCGACGGTGTCCAAGGAGGCCGTCCGGCTGCCCATGGTGTTTACGAGCGTGATCGTGTGCGCGGCATCGGGCTGGCCGAAGGCCGAAAACGTCACCGTGTCGTTCGACGCCGGGGTGACGCCGGGGGGCAGCGCGGCGTTCTCGTTGAACCCGCCGGAGGTCCGCACGATCAGGTAGGTCGACGAGGACGCGGTGAACGTCACGGTGTAGACCGTGCGCTCGGCCTTGGCCCGTTCCTCGGCCTCGCGGAGCCCGCTGGCCACCTGAATGGCGGCGTACCGGAGCCGCTGCTGGGCGGTGTAGTTGCGCCAGTTGGTAAAAGTCAGCGTGACAAGGATCGCCGCGATGCTCAGGGCGATGAACAGCTCCAGCATGGTGAACCCGCGCTCAGAGTGGGTGTTCACGGATGCACGATCCCGCGTCCGGCGGCGGCCCCTACGGCGGGGTCGCCTCGCGCCACGTCGGCTTGACCCCCGCGAGCGGCTGCGAGCCGTCGATCACGGTGTACTGGTTGGTCGTGGGGAAGAATGGCGGCGTCACCCCCCGGCTCATCCGCGTATCGTAGGTGAACGCCCGCCCGTAACCGGTCACCTGCGCCCCTGTGGTCAGGTTGAACGTCCCGAAGCCGCCGTAGTACTTCTCGATCATGCCGCCGAGGAGGTTGACGTTCCCCCGCGGGCTGCCGGTGTTGTAGTTCTGCACGTAGACCGAACTGTTATAGCCGCTGCCGGAGGTCCCCGCCATCAGGACCGCCTGGATAGTGACGTTGTTGGGAGCGGCCGTCCCGATGACGATATCGCCGCCCGCGGAGTACAGGCCGAGGACGTTGGTGGGGTTCGACGTCGGGTCGGCGGGGTTCGGCGGGGTCTGATACTGGACGTTACCCGAGATCATGATCGAGCCCGAGGCGGCGATCGTCGTCTGCTCGTTCTGCTGCAGGGTCCCGCTCACCCCGGTACCGGTCGTCCCGTTCCCAATGCTCCCATTGACGAAGATCATGCTCGCGTTGGCGTTCCCCGGCCCCTGCCACCCCTTGGGAACCCCGGTGAAAATTCGCGTGGTCGGCCCGGACGCGGCGCCGGGGCAGCCGCCCCCCGAAGGCGGCGACAGCCACGCGCTGCTCGTGACGGTGGTCTGGTTGTTCACGCGGTCCACGGTCACCGTCGTGGTGGTCGTCCCCTGGGCGAGCGTGTAGACCGCGGTGGAGCCCGACACGCCCATCGTCAGGGCGTCCAGGTTCCCCTGAACGTAGATCCCGCCCTTCATCGTCTCTCCGGTGTCCGACCGGCAGTTGCCATTCGCATCGGTGACCGGCACATAGATCCCGCTCGAGACCGACCCTGCTCCCGTCAGTTCCGGGATCGCGGAGGCGATCTGCGCCGCGGTCACGGTGCTCGAGTCCGTCGGGTTCCGACCGACCGCCGTGCCCTGTTGGCTGAACGCGCTGGCCGGCAGCGGCACGGTGGGCGACCCCAGCGTGAAGTTCGCCGGCGTGGCGGTCTGCGGGTTGGGATCCGGCGGCACGAGGGCCGCGTCGATCCTGGTCCCGCCCACGACGTTCTCGGTGTTGGCCAACTCAACCGGGCTGCTGTTGTTGTTGTACCAGGCCTTGGTACTGACGCTGTCGATCTTGCCCGCAAACGTGGGGAAGAAGGAGAACCGGAACTCCCCATTCGTGTGTACCGGCCCGTTGAAATTCGTGGTGCTCGTGAACCAGATCGGGCTGCCGGTGGGGGTCGTGTGGGTGTCGGTGAACAGCGCGTACATCGCGAAGCTCTGCAGGCTCACCACGATGCTGTAGTTCCCGGTGAGGGTGACCCGCCGCCGAAACTTCGGTGAAATCTGGCCGTCGCTGGTCACCGTGTATTTGTAGAAGCCCGCCCGAACAGGACGTATCCGGGGTCGGGTTCGGCTGGAGCATGACCGTCGCGGCGTACGTGCCGGCCCCCATGGGATTCGTGGGGGTCCCGGTGGTCTGCAGCTTCAGGTGCGTATAGGGGCGTCCCCAGTTGACCTTGAACGTCTCGGAGGGCGTCCCCGACGTCGAGCCCAGCGAGAACCGCTGGCCGTCGGTCACGAGATAGTCGAGCACCCCAAACGGGTTCTGAGAGGCGTTGTTGCCGCCGGCGTACCACGTCGCCGCCGTCGCCGCGCCTAGCGAGGGGTCCACCGCGGTGGAGCCGACCGGGTAGGCGTTCATGAAGGCCATGAGGGCCGCCCGTCCCCCGTAGGCGCCTCCCTCGGCGGCGTACAGGCTCTCCGTTCCCGCGAGCCGCACCCCGCTCAAGGCGGTCTCCTTGCCGCTGAGGGACAGGACCAGGGCCGCCAGCACCGTCAGCACGAGGATCATGGAGAGCAGCCCCATCATGACCAGCCCGCGCTCGCCGCGCTCGACCGTTCGCCTGTTCATGCGCAAGACCTCCTGGATGACTCTAGAACCGCCTACGGACCCGGTACATAGGCCCGGAGTGCCGCATCGCCCGCCAGATTCCGCGTGACGGCGCCGCTGGTCGTGGCCACGGTAATCCGGACCCGCGCGATGGTGGGAAGCTGGGCCAAGGTCGGGGACGACCCCAGCGGGGTGTTGCCGCTGTCAAAGTAGCTAAAGGTGAGCCCGGTGCTCCCGCCGCGGCCGACCACAAGGTACGCCAGCGGCACCGCCGCCCCCACGTTCTGCTGCCGGGTCACCGTATGGTTGACCGTGTCGTAGGCGAACGTGACGCTGTACGGGCTCAACGACGAAAACGGCGTGTTCTGCGGGATCGAGATCGTCACCGTCGTCGGGCCGGCCGCGGTCACGCTCTGCCCCCAGCGCGTCTCGTCGGCGATATTGTCCAGCGCGGACCGGATCTGGGCCTGCGTCTGCATGAAGTCGTTGGTGGCCCCCGCCGACTTCGCGCCCCAGATCACGAACTGGTAGATGCCGCCAATCACGACGCCGAGCAGCGCGAGCATGACGACGAACTCGAGGAGGGTGACCCCCCTCGCGTCCGGGCAGCCCGCGGCGCGAGGGGTCAACCGGCCCGGTCCCTCGCCTGCCCCCCCGCCTGCCCCCCGCATGGGGGGCAGGGGGTGGCTACTGCGCATCGAGCACCGTCGCCAGCGTGACGAGCGGCGAGGTGTCCGGATCCGCCGGCCGGTAGACGTTGACCGTCACGGTGCTCAGGTAGAGAACGCTGTCTGATGTGATCGTCACCGCCGCCTGGTACTTGTGGGCCGTCGGGTTCGAGATTCCCGTGTAGGGGACGGGGAGCGGCAGATTGGTCCGGGCGACGCTGGCGAACCCGACCCAGGTGTAGGGGTTGGGGCTGGCTTTGATCTGCTCCATCACCTGCATCGCGAGGCTGGTCGCCGCCGCCTTCTCGTCGGCCCGGTTCGCGTAGGTGATCCCATTCATGAAGGCCTGAAGCAGGAACACGGAGACGCCGGCGAACAGCGTCAGCCCGACGATGAGCTCCACAAACGTGAACCCTCCGTCGCCTGCACCGCGGCCTGCGCGGCCCCTGAGGCACCCGATGCGAGTCGTCGTCATGCGCGAACCCCCTGTCTCCTCCCATGTCGCGGGCACGACTGCCGAAGCGCCGGGGGTTCCCGCCTGAAAACGCGAGCGCGGGATCCGTCAAGGACCCCGCGTCCCACTCCGAGGATGGAGCCCTCTTCGGCAGCCCGGCTGACCGCGACGGTCCCGTGGCTTTGCGCCCCCGAATCGCTTCGGGTTTGCCCTTATCGGGAGGATCTCTCTATCTCACCATCGCCATTATCCGGGAAGGCATCGTGACTGTCAATCCGCCCGGACGCCGCATGTCGCGGATGCCGCGGCAATCGTTCCTCGATCGAGCATTGAGCGAGCCTCTCCCGAGCATTCACCGAGCATTTACCGAGCGTGAATGTTTCCGGGAACTTCCAAGTCACCGCCAGTCCCGCCGGTCGGAGATCCGGGGCGCCCCCTCGCCGATGGCCCCCGCGGGGGCGGCCTCCACCACCATGCGCAGCCGCAGCCGCTCGTGCACCGCTGAAGCCACCGCGGCGCAGACGGCCGCCGCGTCTGCACCGGGTCGGAGCTCGAGGAAGAGCCGCGCCTCGTCGAGGGGACCCGGCCGGGTGACCGCGATTTGGTAGCGGACGACCTCGGGGAACGTCAGCACGACCCGGTCGGCCTCGCTTGGATGCACGAAGAGGCCTCTGATCTTCACCGCGTCCCCAACCCGGCCAAGAATTCCGGCGAGACGAGGGGCGGTGCGACCGCACGGGCACTCCCCCTCTTCCCATGCGGCAAGATCTCCGGTGCCGAACCGGAGGAGCGCATACGGGGGCTCGAGGAGGGACACGACGACTTCTCCGGGCGCCCCGACGCCGGCGGGGCGCCCGGTCTCGGGATCCACCACCTCGACGGCGACCCGGTCGGACACATGCAGCCCGCGGGCGGCCGGACATTCGTACGCGATCACGCCCACATCCGCCGTCGCGTATGCTTGGGTGACCCGGATGCCAAACTCCTCGCAGGCGCGCCGCCGCAGCGCCGTGGTGAGGTACTCCCCCGAGACGAGCGCGACCTCCACGGCCGGCTCTCCCCCGAGTTGCTTGGCCCGCTCGAGGAGCGCGAACACGAAGCTCGGGGTTCCGATGACGCCCGTGACGCGGAGGTCGGCGAGGGCTCGCGCCTGGACATCGGTGTTGCCGGTCCCGCCCGGGACGGTGACGCATCCCAGGATGTCCAGCGCGCCGTCCATCATGTGGCCGGCCGGGGTGAGGTGGAACGCAAAGGTCACCAGGACGATGTCCCCGCGACGGAATCCGGCGGCGTGGAGGGCGGGCGCCAGACCCCAGTAATCCCCCCGCCGCGGCTCGGGGTCGTAGATCGGGCCGGGAGAGATATAGATCCGCCGCAGCGTGGACGGGGGAGCGCCGAGCAGCCCGCCGAACGGCAACGCGCGGCCCTGCGCGGCGGGCAAAGCGTCCTTCCGGAGGATGGGGAGGCGGCGCAGCGACTCGATGCCCCCCGCTGAAGGATCTCGCCGCATCTCCCCGCCGAGAGATCTCCCCGCTGAAAGATCGGGGAGCAGGCGGGGAGCAGGCGGGGAGCAGGCGGAGGACAGGCCCCCCGCCGCCTCGGGAACCAACCCACACTCTCGTAGACGCTCGGCCATCCGCGGGGCGCCGGCGTACGCGGCGACCACCGCGGCGCGGATCCGCTCCGCCTGCCGCCGGGCCCGGGCCTCGCCCGGGTCGCCCTCGCCGGGCTCGTACAATGAATCGGTGCGGTCTACAGCCAGCGCTTGCGTCTCCGATAATACTTGAACGCGCGGTAATTGCGCCGGGCCCCGGACTCGGTGAGCCCGAGATAGAACTCCCTGACGTCGGGGTTGTTTCTCAGGTCTCCGGCGGGACCCTCCAGGACGATCTTCCCGCCTTCCATCACGTAGCCGTAGTCCGCGATGGCCAGCGCCTGATGGGCGTTTTGCTCCACGAGGAGCACCGTGATCCCCTGCTCGTCCCGGAGCCGGCGGACGATCTCAAAGATCTCCCGCACGAGAAACGGCGAGAGGCCGAGCGAGGGCTCATCGAGCAGCAGGAGGCGTGCCTGGGCGATGAGCGCCCGGCCGATCGCGATCATCTGTTGCTCCCCGCCGGAGAGGTACCCCGCGAGCCGCCGGGTGTGGCGGCGGAGCGGGGGAAAGTAGGTGTACACGAGGTCCCGGCGCGCGGGGAACGCGTGGCGACTCGCGACCGCGCCCACCCGAAGGTTCTCCTCCACGGTCAGGTGCTTGAACACCCGCCGGCCCTCGAGCACCTGGACGATCCCCCGCCGGACGATTGCCTCGGGCGGGAGTCCGTC
This sequence comes from Candidatus Segetimicrobium genomatis, assembly GCA_005883865.1. GTDB lineage: Bacteria > Sysuimicrobiota > Sysuimicrobiia > Sysuimicrobiales > Segetimicrobiaceae > Segetimicrobium. The sequence continues at coordinate 5,618 of VBAO01000176.1, read as the reverse complement.
GATGCGCGATCCGTCGTAGGAGATCGTCCCGTCCCGAACCGCCCCGTCCTCGGTCCGGAGGAGCCCGGAGATCGCCCGGAGGGTCGTCGTCTTCCCGGCGCCGTTCGTCCCGAGCAGGGCGACGATCCGGCGCGCGGGAACGCCGAGCGAGATCCCCTTGAGCACCTGGATCACGTCGTGGTAGACGACCTCGATGTTGTTGACGGCGAGGTCTTCCCTCCCCGCCGGGAGAGCTCCCGGCCCGGCGGCCGGTTCCAGGGACGCGCGCGCAGCCATCAGGCAGGCGCCGTGAACCAATCGACGAGCGGCTTGAACTGCCTCGTCTTGACGTCGGCCTGCAACAGCTTGATCGCGCCGGCCCCCTTCCGGTTGTTGGCGCTGTACGCGATCGGCGCCGTGAGCCCACCGGTCGTCATCCGGAGCCCTCCCAAGACCTTGGCGACCCCCGCGCGGTCAGGGGTCGCCGCCCGCTTGAGCACCTCCACCCACACCATCGCGTGGACGATCCCCTGAGTGTAGTGCAGCGGCCGGACCTGGACGTTGGCGTGGTAGGCCGCGTTGATCTGATGGACCTGCGCCATCCCGGGGACGTTTTCAAACCAGTTGCTCACGAACGTGCTGGCGATCACCCCGTCGGCGGCCTCGCCGGCCAGGTCGAACAGGAGCTCGTCGCCGATATAGTGGATGCCCAGCACCTGGGCGTTGATATTGAGCTTCCGCGCGTCCCGGACGACGATGGCGGAGGGGCGGGCGACGTTCTGGATGATGATGTGGGTCGGCGCGAACCGCTTCATGTTGAGGAGCTGGCTGGTCGCGTCGAGGGAGTTCGCGGGGACCTCCTCCACGGCCACGATCTCGACGCCGATCTTCGGTCCGTACTCCCGCGCGGGAGCCACCGGCGATCTGCCGTAGTCCGAGTTGTGGACGGCGAGGGCCACGCGCGGTCTCCCGATCCCCTTGTAGGTCCGCTTGGCGTAGTCGAGCAGCGCCTTCATGTGGTCGGTGTAGCTCGGCCCCATCAGCCAGATCCAGTCGTTCGGGGGAATGAGCAGCCCGGCGTGGAAGCTCGCGGGGATGTACGGGATCCCGTAATCCTCGATCTGCGGCTTCATCAAGATGGAGTCTCCCGTTCCCCACCCGCTGATCGCCGGCACCTGATCCTGCTCCGCCAGCTTCTTGAGCCAGGCAATCGCCTGATCGGGCTTGTACTGGTAGTCGGTAAAGAGGAGGTCGATCTTCGCCCCGTTCCGGATCCCGCCGTGCTCGTT
>VBAO01000176.1:0-4271 GCA_005883865.1 Candidatus Segetimicrobium genomatis | reverse complement strand
ACGGCGCCCGCCCCTCCCATCGCCCTCAGCATCTCGCGTCGTTTCATCTCTCCACCTCCCTTTCTCGGGCTCCGGTCCGACCGGTCGGGCCGGTCCGGACGCGGCACCCTCTTGATGTCAGTACGTATACGGCCAGAGCCTGAAGTAGGCGCGCACAACCCGCCACCGGTCGGCCAGCCCTTCGGGCTGGAAGATCAGGAAGGCGACGATGACCGCTCCGAAGACGACGTCGCGGAGGGCGTTGAGGGCGGCGGCGAGGTCGGGGAACACGGCGCTCAACGCCTGGCTGAGCGCCCGAAGCGCCTCCGGGATGACGGTGATGACCGCGGCGCCGTAGAACGGGCCGAGGACGGTCCCGAGCCCCCCCACGATCCCCATCGCCAGGTAGTCGATCGACAGGTCCAGCGTGAACTTTCCGGGCACGACCACGCCGGTGTAGTAGGCATAGAGGGCGCCGGCCACGCCGACCATGAACGCGCTCAGGAAAAACGCGAGCAGCTTGTACCCGAAGAGGTGGATTCCGATCGACGCGGCGGCCCGGTCGTTGTCCCGAATGGCCACAAACGCCCTCCCCATCCGGGTCCGGAGGAGGTTGAGGTGGAGCCAGGTGATGAGCACGACGCTCGCGCCGATCAGCCAGAAGAACGGACGCTCCCCCCTGAGGCTCCACACCCCGAGGCGCGCGGGCGGGACGAGGTATCCCGACGTGCCCCGGGTCAGCCAGTCCCAGTGCAGGAACGCGTATTCGAGGATGAACTGCGCCGCCAGCGTGGCGATCGCGAGATAGAGGCCCTTGAGCCGCAGCGACGGGATGCCGAAGAACGCCCCGACCCCGGCGGTCGCCAGCCCGGCGAGCGGGACCGCGGTCCAGAATGGGAGGTGGACCCGGGCCGCCAGGACCGCCGCCGCGTAGGCGCCGACCCCCATGAACGCCCCGTGGCCCATGGTGATCTGGCCCGTGTAGCCGGTGAGCAGATTGAGGCCCGTCGCTCCGATGACCGCGATCCCGGTCAGGTTGGCCACGGTCAGGAGGTACGGTCCCGCGACCGCCGGGACGATCAGAAACCAGACGATGAGCAGGACGCCCAGCGCAAGGCGGCCGACGTCGTTCGCGAACAGCGCGGCGTCCTGCGCGTACCGGGTCTTGTAGTCCCCGCAGTCGGAGAACGTGAGCCGCCTCACGGGCCGTCACACACGCTCGATCTCCACCGTCCCGAACAGGCCGTACGGCCTCAGCATCAGCACGAGGACGAGGGCCACGAACGGCGCCACCTCTTTGGTCCCCCCGCCGACGAGCGGGTCGAGATAGCCGCCGGCCATGTTCTCGAGGACGCCGATCGCCACCCCGCCGACCACCGCCCCCGGGACGCTGTCCAACCCCCCGAGGATCACCGCCGGAAAAACCTTCAACCCGATGAAGCTCAGCGCGTCCGCGTTGAGGCCGTTCAGGCTGCCCACGACCACGCCGGCGACCGCGGCCACCATCGCGGCGATCGCCCAGGACGCGGCGAGGATCCGCGGCACGCTGACGCCGAGCGCCTGCGCGGCCTGCTGGTCGTCGGCCACCGCCCGCATGGCCACCCCCAGCGTCGTGGCCTTGAAGAACGCGGCGAACACCCCGAGGAACGCGAGCGAGAGGCCGAGCGCGCCGAGGTGCACCGGCGAGACGACCAGCGGCCCCAGCGTGAGCGGGGCTTCCGGCAGCAGTTGCGGGAAGCCGAAGTTCCCCGCGCCCCAGGCGAGCAGGATCCCCCCGCGGAGCACCGCCGCGAGGCCGATCGTGACCATGATGACGCCGATCACCGGCTCGCCGATCATGGGGCGCAGCAGGAGCCGCTCGACGATCCCCCCGAGCACGAGGCTCCCGAGGAGGCTGGCGACGACGGCGAGGACAAAGGGGAGGTGCGTGGCCTGCGCGATCGCGAGCGCGCCGAAGGCGCCCAGCGCGAGGAAGTACCCCTGCGCCATGTTGATCACGCGGCTCGCCTTGTAGATCAGGACGAATCCCAGGGCCGCGAGCGCGTAGACCATGCCTACGACGATCCCGCTCGTGAGCAACTGCAGGAAGATCGTCACGGGACGGCGACCTCCAGGACGCGCACCGCGGTGTCGATCACCCCGGTCGTGCCGTCTTGATACGTGATCGTCGCGCGCACGGAGACCCGACCCGCATGTCCCCCGTATATCGCCCCGATCAAGTCGGCGTAGCGCTCGGCGATCACCCGGCGCCGGACCTTGCGCGTGCGGGTGAGCTCGCCGTCGTCCGCATCCAGTTCCTTGTAGAGGAGCACGAACCGGCGCACCCGCGCGGACGGGGGGAGCGTCTCGTTGGCGCGGCGCACCTCGCCCGCCACCAGGTCGTACACGCCGGGCTTCTGCGAGAGGTCGGTGTACGTGGTGTAGGCGATCTGCCGGTCTTCCGCCCACTTCCCGACCACCGCCATCTCGATGTTCACGATCGCGGCCACGAACGGCCGGCCGTGTCCCAGCACCACCGCCTCGCGGATGAACGGGCTGAACTTGAGCTTGTTCTCGATGAATTGGGGCGAGAATAGCGTCCCGTCGGCCAGGCGCATCACGTCGCTCATGCGGTCGATCACCACGAGGTGGCCGTCTTCGGTGAAGGTGCCGGCGTCGCCGGTGTGGAGCCACCCGTCCTCGAGCGCCGCGCGGGTGGCCTGGGGATCTTTGTAGTACCCGAGAAAGGCGCTGTCGCTGCGCTCGAGGATCTCGCCCTCCGGCGAGATCCGGACGTCCACGCCCGGCGTCGGCCGGCCCACGGTCTCGAATCGGACGTCGCCGTCCCGGTGGACGCAGCTGTATCCGGCGATCTCGGTCTGCCCGTACAGTTGCTTGAGATTGAGCCCGAGGGCCCTCGTCGAGGATCGCCCGAAACGCCAGGACATACCCGAGCCCGTAGAGGCACCGGTCGACCAGCGTCACCGATTCCCGCCGGAGGCGCTTGTCGGCCACCCGGTACCCCCAGCGCATCGCCAGGCGGTAGGCGGCCCGCGCGAGCGGCGTCGTGTCCATGATCTTGACCTGGACCTGGCTCGTCAGCGCCTCCCACAGCCGGGGCGGCCCGAAGAGGATGTGGGGGCCGATTTCCCGGCCGTCGTCGTGGGTGGTCTCCACCTCCTCGGGGAAGTTCACCGTGATGCCGAAGGCGAGGGCCGTGGCGATCGACATCGCGATCTCGCCGATCCACGGCATCGGGAGGTACGAGAACAACTGGTCCTCCGGCCGGACCGGATCGACCTCGGCGAAGGTCACCGCCATGTTGATCAGGTTCCGGTGGGTCAGCATCGCGCCTTTGGGAGACCCCGTGGTGCCGGAGGTGTAGACGATGTTGGCGATGTCCTCGGGCTTTCCACCCGCCAGGAGCTCCTCGAAGGCCCCGGGGTGGTCGGCGTCGTACCGGCGGCCGAGATCGCACACCTCGGGGAACCGGATGACGTTGGGAACCCGGATCCGGTGCATGCCCTTCGGATCCACCGTGATGATCCGCCGCACCGTGGGGAGGTCGGACCGGACCTCGAGCACCTTGTCCAGCTGCTCCTGGTCCTCCGCCACGACGTAGGTCGCGTCCGCGTGGTCGACGACATAGCCGATCTCGCGGGCGATCGCGTCCTGGTAGACACCGACGGCGATCCCTCCCACCGCCAGCGCGCCGGCCTCGGCGTAGAGCCACTCCGGGCGGTTGTCGCTGAGGATCGCCACCTTTTCGCCGGGGTGGAGGCCCAGCGCCACCAACCCCAGGCCGAACGCGCGCGCGTGCGCCAGGTAGTCCTGCCAGGTGAGCTCCCGCCAGATCCCGCGGTCCTTGTGGCGCAGGGCGATGCGGCGGCCCTCCGGTCCCGCCGCGCGGGCCGCGAGCAACTGGGGGAGGGTCAGGGCGAGCGCGGCGCGCCCCGTCGGGTTCATGCGGTGCCTTCGTCCCCCAGATAGGCCCGCACCACGCGGGGGTTGGCCCGGATCTCCTCCGGGGTCCCCTCCCCGATCAGGTCGCCGAAGTCCAGGACGAACACCCGGTGGGCCACATCCATGACGACGCCCATGTCGTGCTCGATCAGCAGCACCGTGATGCCCAGCGCCTCGTTGGCGTCGACGACGAACCGGACCATGTCCTGCTTCTCCTCGATGGTCATCCCCGCCATCGGTTCGTCGAGGAGCAGGAGCGTCGGATCGGTCGCGAGGGCCCGCCCCAGCTCCACCCGCTTGCGCCGCCCGTAGGGCAACCCTCCCACGGTCGCATGCCGGATCGGCTCCAG
>VBAO01000300.1 GCA_005883865.1 Candidatus Segetimicrobium genomatis | reverse complement strand
GGCTTCGAGGTGGTGGACACCACCCCGATCGAAGAGGCGGGCGTCGAGGCGGCCATCAAAGCCGTGAAGGCCGGGGACCTCGGCGCAGGGGTACGGAGGCGCATCCGCGAGACCGCCGCCGCGCTGATTCGCCGGGGAGCGGACGCGATCGTCCTCGGGTGCACGGAGCTGCCGCTCGTGATGAGCGCTCACGACGTCCCCGTTCCCGTGCTCGACGGCACCGACATCCTGGCCGCCGCCGCGGTGCGCGAGGCGCGGCTCAAGGAATTTTCTCATCCACGGCGGCGTTCTCCCCCGGCATCGCGTGGACATCATCCCAAGGGCGTCCCACAGCCTGCAAGGAGGCGGTAGATGCCAGTGAGGCGGTCTCGAAAGTCTGCACCTTCGCGTGGCCGGACGCCGCGGCCCAGAACTGGGGCCTCGCCGAATGGATCCCGGGGGCGCGCCCGTTCCGCGTCCCGGAGGGGCGGCGGCGCGCGGGTCGGAGAGTTCGCCCGGCTGCTGATGGACGAGCGGAAGCGGCTGCAGGAAGAGCTCTCCGAGATGGAGGAACACCAGGTCAAGACCGAAGAGAAACCCATCGCTGACGCCGCGGGGTACGAGGACGACCTCGTGGACGTCGCGACCGAGACCTTTGAACGGGAGAAGGAGCTCGCCCTGGAAAGCAGCGTCCAGGGCATGCTGAAGATGGTCGAAGAGGCCCTCCAGAAGGTACGAGCCGGGACGTACGGGATCTGCGAAGGATGCGCCAAGCCGATCGGCGGCAAGCGTCTCAGGGCGATCCCCTACGCGCGGCTCTGCATCAAGTGCAAGGAACGGGAGGAGCGGCACCGCCCGGTCGCCCGGTGACCGCGATCCCCTGGGCCTTTTGCGGCGGGGGAGTGCTGAGCCTCGCCGCGGGTCAGGGGGCGGAATGGGCGGTCGAGCGGCTCGTTCCGGCGGGTGGAGCGCGGGTGCTGATCCCGCGCGTCCTCTCGCTTGCGGTCGTGCACAATCCGGGCATCGCCTTCGGGCTGCTCGCCCGGCTCGCTCCCATCGCCTCGGTGGCGCTCGCCTTGACCGTGCTCGCGATCCTCTTCTACAATAGGGGCGCGTGGCCGGCAGGCCGTGCCGCTCAGTGGGGCGCCGGCCTCGTGGTCGGCGGGGCGCTCGGGAACATCGTGGATCGCCTCCGCTTCGGCTATGTGGTGGATTATCTCGACGTCCACGTCTGGCCCGTGTTCAATCTGGCCGACGCCGCGATCGTCGCGGGGACCGGCGTGTTGACCGCGGCTTCCTTGAACCGCCGGTGCCGCGAAAAACGGGGGGTGAGCAGGTGAAGCCAGTGCTGTTCCAGATCCCGACCCCCTTCGGGACGTTCCCGGTGTCGTCGTTCGGCATTTTCCTCCTGCTGGCGTTCATCGCAGCGATCCTCGAGACCCGGACGCGCACCCGGCGCCTGGGATGGGATTCCGGCGAAGTGGTCGACCTCTCCCTGTATGCCATCATCGGGGGGATCGTCGGCGCCCGGCTCGGGTACGTGCTGGTGAACCTCAGAGATTTCGCCGCCGCGCCGTTGCGGGGCTTCATGATCTGGGTCGATGCGGGGCTCACGTTCTACGGGGCCCTCCTCGGCGGCGCCCTGGTGGCGTGGGTGTACGGCCGGAAGCGGGACTGGCGGCTTCCCCAGATCGCCGACGCCGCCGCCCCCGGGCTCGCGCTCGGCTATGCGATCGCGATGATCGGGGCGCTGCTGTACGGTCTCAACTACGGTCGCCCGACCCACGTTCCCTGGGCCGTCATGCTGTTCGGCGAGCCCCGGCATCCAACGCAACTGTATCTCACGGTCGCGGCCCTCGCCGTCTACGTTGTCCTGCTCGCGGCCGACCGCATCCCGCGCCCGCCCGGGCGCCTGTTCTGGTTGTTCGTGCTCCTCATGGCGGTCGCCCGGATCGGGATCGACGTCTTCATGGACAGCCCGCACGTCCTCGACGGGCTCACGCTCGCGCAGGTGGCCGGCTTCCTGGCCGGCGCGCTGGCCGTGGTGATGTTGCTCATGGGAGGCCGGAGCGTACCCGCGGGGCAGGCCGCGGCGGGCTCGGGAGTTGAGCCGATTGCCCCGCCGAGCGCGGGTGGATCCCACGGCTGAGCCCGGCGTTCAGGAGGGTCCGGCCTTCGAGGCGGCGGCCGCCGAGCGCGGCCGCCGCCTCGATGTCGTCGTCGCCGAGCGCTTTCCCGGCTACTCGCGGTCGCGCGTGGCGGTCCTTGCCGGGCGGGGGCAGGTCCTGGTCGACGGCCGGCCGCGGAAGCCGGCGTTCCGGCTGCGGGCCGGCCAACGGGTGAGGGTCCTGGCGCCGTCCTCGGATCCGGTGGCGATCGCTCCCCAGTCCATCCCGCTCGCGATCGTGCACGAGGACGCCGATGTCCTCGTCATCGACAAACCGGCGGGCATGACGGTGCATCCGGCGCCCGGGCACCCCCGCGACACGCTCGTCAACGCGGTGCTGGCCCACGTTCCGGAGCTGTCGGGGATCGCCGGGTCGCTCCGGCCCGGGGTCGTGCACCGTCTCGACAAGGACACCTCGGGCCTCCTGGTCATCGCCAAGACCGACGCCGCGTACCGATCGCTCGTGGCGCAGCTCCGCGCGCGCACCGTCACCCGGGTCTACCTGGCGCTCGTGCGCGGAACGGTCCGCCGGGAACGTGGGGCGATCACGGCGCCGATCGGGCGGCATCCCATCCACCGGACCCGCATGGCGGTCGTGGCTCACGGGCGTCCGGCGGTCACCCATTTTGCGGTCCTGGAGCGGTTCCCGGGGGCCACCCTGGTCGAGTGCCGGCTGGAGACCGGTCGGACCCACCAGATCCGCGTCCACCTCCGCCACATCGGGCACCCCGTCCTTGGGGATCCCGTCTACGGCGAACGGCGTGCCGAGATCGCGCGGCAGGCGCTCCACGCGGCGCGATTGCTCGAGATCCTGCGCGCGGGGAACTCGCCGGGAGCGCCCTCCGGCAGGGCGCGCTCGAGAAAGCGCGAAGTCTTCGGCGCGATGGACAGGAGGCCGCTCGGGTGAAGCTGCGCGAGAAAGCCAAGGTGATGGATCGCGAGACCATCCGCCGGACCCTCACGCGGATGGCGCACGAGATCGTCGAGCGCAACGGGGGTGGAGCGGACCTGTGCCTGGTCGGCATCTGCCGGCTGGGGGTGCCGCTTGCCGAGCGGCTGGCCGCGCACGTCGCCGAGGCCGAGCGCGTGCGGATCCCGGTCGGCACGCTGGACGTCACGGCCTACAGGGACGACCGGCCGGCGCGGAAGGGCGCGCAGGACGCCGGGGCCGGTCCCGGGGTACAGACCCATCTGCCGTTTCCCGTTGCCAACCGGCGGATCATCCTGGTCGACGACGTGCTGTACACGGGGCGGACGGTCCGGGCCGCCCTCGACGCCCTCATTGACCTCGGCCGGCCCGCCAGCATCCAGCTCGCCGTCCTGGTCGATCGCGGGCACCGCGAACTGCCGATCCGCCCCGACTTCGTCGGCAAGAACCTGCCGACCTCAGCGCGCGAGATCGTGACCGTCCGTGTCGCTGAGATCGACGGCGAAGACGAGGTGGTGATCGAGGAACCGGCGGAATCATAAACAGGCGGCCGGCGCGTTCAACGAGCCTCAGTCACCCTCGGCGTCCGGCTCACCCACCCGGAGGCGATACCCCACCCGAGGTTCCGTGAGAATGACCGCGGGGCGTTCGGGGCCGGATTCCAGTTTTCTTCGGAGGTTACTGATGTTGACGCGCAGCATGTGATGCTCCGT
>VBAO01000299.1 GCA_005883865.1 Candidatus Segetimicrobium genomatis | reverse complement strand
AGGAATCCGAGGGCGACCAACTTGCCCAGCACCGGCCTGGCCGGCCGCGGCCACCCCCGGGTCGCCACCAGCCACGCGGCCAGCGGGACGCTGGCGACGAGGGCGCGGAACGTGGCGATCGTCGCCGGCGTGACCGAGTCCCGGAGCATGCGGCCGGCGATGTAGTTGGTGCTCCAGATCGCCATCGCGGCGACGGCATACAGTTGCCCCCGGACCAGCGTGCGCGAGGTCATGCGGCGCTGCCCGCCTCAGCCGCCCCGGAACGCGCGGACCAGGCGCTCCCACTTCGGGGTCTCCGCCGTCTTGAAGGGGCGGTAGCACGCGACCCGGTCGAGCACGCCGGCGTAGCGGCTCCGCAGCTGCCGGCCGACATCCTCCCAGGATCCACGCACGACCACGGCCTCGATCACCGCCTCGGGCACCTGCGCGGCCATCTCGGTCCACAGCCGCTGCGCCGCCAGCCGTTGCAGGCGTCCGCCGACGTCGTCCCAGCCGTGCGTCCGGAGCACGATCTGGTAGGACGGCGTCGAGGCGTAGAAGGCGATCTGCGCCCGCGCGCGCTCGGTCTCCGCCCGCCGCTCCTCGGGCGTATCGCCGGCGGCGACGAAGACGGGGGCGTAGAGTCGGACCGCCGTCCGGGGCCGGCCCCGGGCCTCGAGCCCACGCGTGATGTTCGGGACCACGACCGAGGTGAGGTAGGGCACCGTGTGAAAGGGGTGCACGCAAAACCCCTGGGCCGCCTCGCCCGCCAGCCGGCAGAGCAGGGGGTTGACCCCGGCGATGTACACCGGAATCTCGGGGTGGGCGATCGGTCCCGGGTTGAAGAACGGGGTCATGAGGCTCAGCCGGTAGTACCGGCCCTCCACGCGGAGCGGGACGTCCTCCTGCCACGACCGCCACACCGCGCGCACCGCCGTCAGGTACTCGCCCAGCTTCGCCACCGGTGGATCCCACGCGACGCCGAACCGCCGCTCGATGTGCGCTTTGACCTGGGTCCCCAGTCCCAGGATGAACCGGCCGCCGGACAGCGCGGCCAGATCCCAGGCGAGCTGCGCCGTCACGGTCGGGCTGCGGGGAAACGCGATCGCCACCCCGGTCGCCAACAGGAGGCGGGAGGTCGCCCCGGCCGCGAGCGCCACCTTGATGAACGGGTCGTGTTTCGTCTCGTTGGTCCACAGGGCGGCGAACCCCACGTCCTCGGCCGCGCGGGCGGCCGCGCCGGCTTCGTGGAGATCGTCCATGGCGAGGACCGCATCGAGCGCAGGCTCGGCTGCCACGGGTCACCTCCTGACCAGAGTGTATAATGCAGTCGTGGTGCCGTCACCCGAGATCGTGCGCGCATGGACGTGATCACGGTTCAGCACCTCAGCAAGCGATTCGGGGCCGTTACGGTGGTCGACGGCATCTCGTTCACCGTGACCGCCGGCGAGATCGTCGGGTTCCTCGGGCCCAACGGCGCCGGCAAGACGACGACCCTCGCGATGCTGCTCGGCCTCCTCCTGCCTACGTCCGGCGAGGTCCGCGTGCTCGGGCTGCCGATGCCCGCGGAGCGGCAGCGGATCCTGGCGCGCGTCAACTTCACGTCCCCGTACGTCGCCCTGCCGGGAAACCTGACGGTGAATGAGAACCTGACCGTGTTTGCCCTCCTGTACGGCGTCCGCGATCCGGAAGCGCGGATCGGGGGCCTCCTGGACCGGTTCGGGCTTGCCCCCATGCGCCGCCGGCCCACGGGACGCCTCTCGTCGGGGGAGAGCACCCGCCTCGGCCTCGTGAAGGCCCTCCTCAACGACCCCGAGGTGCTCTTGCTGGACGAGCCGACGGCGAGCCTCGATCCGGACAGCGCCGAGCGCGTTCGGGAGAGCCTCCGCGCGATCCGGGCCGAGCGGCGGATGACGATCTTCTACACGTCCCACAACATGCAGGAGGTCGAGCGGCTGAGCGACCGCATCGTGTTCCTCCACCAGGGCCGCATCATCGCGGACGGCCCGCCGGGGGCCGTCCTTCGTGCGTTTGCCCAGGACACCCTCGAGGAGATGTTCCTGGACGTGGCCCGCCACGGGGTGAGTCCGTGACGCCCCTCTCCGCCCGCCGCATCTTCGCCCTCCTGCTCCGGCAGCTGTACCTCTACCGGCGCAGCATGATCCGGATGCTGGAGGTCGTGTACTGGCCGGTGATGGACCTCCTCGTGTGGGGGTTCGTCAGCGTCTACGTCGGCCGCCTGCGCGGGGGCGGAGCCCAGGCGGTCGCCTTCCTCCTCGGCGGCATGATCCTCTGGGACATCTTCTTCCGCGCCCAACAGGCGCTCTCCGTCTCGTTTCTCGAGGACATCTGGACCCGGAACCTGATCAACGTCTTCGTGAGCCCGATCAGCACCCTCGAGTTCATCGTGGCGATGCTGCTGCTCGGGGTGATGAAGGTGATCGTGACCGGCCTGCTCCTCTCCGCCCTCGCCTACGCATTGTACG
>VBAO01000298.1 GCA_005883865.1 Candidatus Segetimicrobium genomatis | reverse complement strand
CGTCGGCTGGACGGATCTCCGCCAAGCCGGCGTTGCCTCCGTCCAGGATGACGGCAAGCGTATCGAGCTGTGTTGCCAGCCGGGTTCGCGTGGACGCTGAAATAGCCATCTCGATCATCTCGTTTCGACGATGGTCAAGCCGTAGGGATCATTGCCAACGCCCGTCACGGTCGCGACCACGGCGCGCGTGCGAAGATCGATCACCCATACCGTTCCGCTCGGCGGGGCGTTGGGCGGCAGGCGCGGCCCGCCAGAGACGACCGCGTAGCGTCCGTCCGCAGTGACCGCGGTGCCCTTGGGGCGGCTCGGGCGGACGCCCCCATCGGGGTCCTGCGGGCGGGTGACCGGGATGCGCGCGACCTCCGCCCGCGAATCATGGGCGAGCGCCAGGGAGACGTCGACGATCGACACATTGTTGGCCGAAAAATTGGCCACGACGATCTGCCGTCTGTCGGGCGTCCAGGCGACCGTGAACGGCCGGGTTTGGCCATTGGGATCGTCCGTGCCGACCCGGACGCGGGCCACTTCGGCGTCGGGCGCGCCCGTGCGGGCGCGGTCCACGTCGATGATGGAGATCGTGTTACCTTCGCGGTCGACTTCTGCCCGCTCGCGGGCGGTGACGGCGATGAGTTTCCCGTCTGGACTCGCGGCGATACCGAAGGGGCCGGCCTGGACGGGAATGCGCGGCGCGACTTCGACGACCGGAAAGCCCGACAGGGCCCGCTGGAGATCCATCACGGCCACGTCATTGGTGCCCGCGTTCCCGGAGAAGAGATAGCTCCGTCCGTCGCTGCCGCGGCCCACGGCGAGAAACTCCGGGTTCGGCCAGCACCCAAACATGGGATCGGGAGCCTCGAACGGGACCGCGGGGGGCTTGGTCGGAGAGGCGAAGGGAACCGGGTAGGTCGGGCAGGCGTGCGGCGGGTGGCCCGGCGCCATCTCGATCTGTCCCCGGCGGCCGCCGGTCTTTCGGTCGACGAGCACGATGACGTTTGAGCCGTCCTCGCTCAACCAGTTTTCCGAGTGGCTCACGAGGAGCAGGGTGGGAAGCACCAGGAGGCCGACCGCTCCAAAGTAGCCGCTGTCGTAGTTCCTCTCGACGGCGCGATCCGTGTTGTCGAATTCCGGCCTGAGCATCGTCTCGACATCCATGACCGAGATGCTCCCGCGCCCGCCGTGCTGGAGGAATTCGGCGTTGTTCGCGGCGCCGTGATGGTTGACGACGTAGGCCGTCCGGGTGTCCTCGCTGAGCACGATGTTCGCTGGATCGCCGACCGGTGTGCCGTCGAGGCGATTCGGAAAGACCTTGGACCGGCTCACGATGGCGCGCGGCGTGTTGTTGTTCTGTGGCCGGAGCGCCGCGTTGAAGTCGATCGCATAGATCCGCGGGTCCCTCCGCCCGGTGGCCAGGATAACGGGTCCCCGCGCGGGTGCGCCGTCCGCGGCGACGAACGTCAGGAGCAGAAAGGCCGTCAACGAAGCCAGGAAGATCTTTTTCATCGCACGCCCCCTTTTATTCCACGACCGGCCGAATCCCCGACGGGGACCGCCTTCGCCGCGGCGGGCCCCGACTCCTCAGTGCGATCGTGGGAGGGACGCACGGGAAGGATCCAGAAGACGCCGGCATGGGCCGGCCGAAGGTCGTCGTCACCGATCACGTCTTCCCATCCCTCGAGATCGAACGCGCGCTCCTGGGGGCGGTCGGGGCCGAGATCGTGGTGGCGCAGGCGACATCGGAGGGGCAGCTGCTGGACCTCGTCGCCGACGCGGACGCCCTCCTCGTGTGCTACGCGCCGGTCACCCGGCGCGTGATCGAGCGGCTGAGCCGCTGCCGCATCATCGCCCGCTACGGCATCCGTCCCCGATTACTGCATCGAGGAGGTCAGCGATCACGCGCTCGCGCTCCTGCTCGGGTGCGCCCGCCGGGTCCCGTTCCTCGACCGGCGGGTCCGCGGCGGCCGCTGGGATGCGCGCGACGCGGCTCCGATGCACCGGCTCCGCGGGCGGGTCCTCGGGTTGGTGGGCTTCGGCAAGATCCCGCGCTGCCTTGCCGGCAAAGCGCGCGCGTTGGGACTGGACCTCGTCGCCTTCGATCCGTACGTCGGCGCCGAGGAGATGGCCGCGGCCGGCGTCCGCAAGGTGACCCTGGAAGACCTCGCCGCCCGCGCCGACTTCGTGTCGGTGCACGCCCCGCTGACGCCCGGAACCCGGGGCTTGATCGGCGAGGCCCTGTTGCGCGCGATGAAGCCGACCGCCTACGTCATCAACACGGCGCGGGGACCGCTGGTCTCGCAGGATGCCCTCCTCCGCGCCCTTCGAGAAGGCTGGATCGCGGGGGCGGCGCTTGACGTTCTGGAAACCGAGCCCCCGGCCGCCGCCGATGCGCTCCGCGCCCTCGATACCCTCATCGTGACCCCGCACGTCGCGTTCTACTCCGAGGAGTCCGTGCAGGAGTTGCAGCGTAAGGTGGCCGAGAACGTCGTCAGCGTTCTCTTGGGCGACGCGCCCCGCTATCCCGTGAATGCGGTCCGGCCGCCTCTCCGCTGAACAGGCGGCGCTGCGTCGATCACACCGAATATGGCATGACATCGACCCTCAAAACGATCGAGGTTCGATGGAACCTTCGGGGCCGCAGACGACTCGGTCACGCGCTCCAATAACCCGCTCCCAACGCAGGAAATCTCGCCGACCTCCTCGAACCGGTTTAGTACACTCAGTTTATGCCACCTTCGAGAGACCGCGTTCCCCTTCCCCACAGCGAGCGGGCGACTCCCCCAGGAACCCGTCTGGGACCGGTCGACCCGAACGAGCGTGTGGAGGTGACGGTTCGCCTGCGCTCGCGATCCCGCACCGGGCTCCCGTCCGTGCAGGAGATGAGTGCCCGGCTGCCCCGCGATCGCCAGTACCTCAAGCGCGACCAGTTGAGAGATGCGCACGGCGCCGATCCACAGGATCTGGCGAAGGTCCGGGCGTTTGCCGTTCAACACGGTCTGGATGTCGTCGCGGAAAACCTCGCGCGGCGGAGCGTGGGGCTGTCGGGCACGGCCGCTGCCATGGGCAAGGCGTTTGGAGTCGAGTTGGTGCGCTACCAGGATTCGGGCAGGACGTTTCGCGGGCGCACCGGCCCGCTCTACGTGCCGGCCGAGATGGCGCCCATCGTTGAAGGGGTCTTCGGCCTCGACGACCGCCCCCAGGCGAAGCCTCACTTCCGCCGTTCGCCGGCCCGGGGAGGAGCCGTCGCCACCGCCGTCGGTCCGCGCGCCGCGGGCGCGGGATTCACCCCGCCACAGCTGGCCGCGCTCTATGATTTTCCGAGCGGCACCGGCCGGGGGCAGTGCATCGGGATCATCGAGCTCGGGGGCGGCTACCGCCCCGAGGACCTGAGCACGTACTTCAATCAGCTCAAGATCCAACCTCCTCAGGTCGTGGCGGTCTCCGTCGACGGCGGCCAGAACGCCCCCACGACCCCTGACAGCGCCGACGCGGAGGTGATGCTCGACATCGAGGTGGCCGGGGCCATCGCTCCCGGCGCGCGCATCGTCGTCTATTTTGCCCCCAACACGGACCGTGGCTTTCTCGATGCCGTCACGACAGCCGTCCATGACAGCTCCAACAATCCGTCGGTCATCTCGATCAGCTGGGGGGCGGCCGAGGCCAACTGGACGACGCAGGCCATGCTGTCCTTCGATCAGGCGTTCCAGGAGGCCGCGGCCCTCGGCGTTACCGTGTGCTGCGCCGCGGGGGACGACGGCTCCAACGATGGCGTGCGGGACGGCCAGCCCCACGTCGACTTCCCGGCCTCGAGCAGCTTCGCGCTCGGGTGCGGCGGCACGAACCTGTCGTCGACCGGCACCACCATCACGAGCGAAGTCGTGTGGAACGATCCCGGCGACGGCGCCACCGGCGGCGGGGTCAGCCGGCAGTTTGCGTTGCCTCCGTGGCAGGCGAATGCGGGCGTGCCCCCATCCCCGGTGCCCGGCTTTAGGGGGCGGGGAGTGCCCGATGTCGCCGGCGACGCCTCACCGGCCACGGGCTACATCATCTTGGTGGATGGTCAATTAACCACGGTCGGCGGGACGAGCGCCGTGGCACCGCTGTGGGCCGGGCTCATCGCGCTTCTGAACGAGCTCAAGGGCAAGCCGGTGGGCTATCTCAATCCCGTGCTCTACGGCCCGACGAGCAAGGGCGTGTTCCACGACATCACCCAGGGGAATAACGGTGCCTACGCGGCCGGCCCCGGGTGGGACGCGTGCACGGGTCTGGGCAGCCCCGATGGCGCGAAACTCCTGAACGCGCTCTGAGACGCTCGAGGAGCGGGACACCGCCCTCGCCCGCGGCGTTGTCGAGTCTCCGCCTTAAGGTGTGCCGTCCGTCATCTTCACAACTTCTTCACAGCTTTTTCACTATTGATTGCTACACTCTCCCCGAGTGACCATCGACCGCGGAGGCGCGCGATGCGAAGAGCAACCGCACTCGTGCTGGGAGCGATTCTGCCGCTGCTCGGGTTGTCGGGGGTCGGCCAGGCGCAATCCTCTCTGCAGATCCAGGGCACCATTCAGGCCGTCGATTGCCAGGCGCAGACGGTCGTCTTGAGCGGCCCGGGTAGTGCGAATACGATTGCCGCGGCGCCCTATACGGCGGTGCTGGTCAGCGCGACGAGCGTGCCGTTCTGCACCCTGGCGCAGTACATCGGCGCGGAGACGACGGTCTGGCTCGTGCCGACCGGCAACGAGTTCCGAGCCACGCGGATCGACGTCCTCGGCCCGGTCGCCGTGGTGCCCGCACCGCCGCCTCAGGTGGTCGCGGCGCCGCTCCCCATCGCGGAGATCGTCCTGGGGACGATCGTCGTCGCCGGGCTCGTGTACCTTCTCGTCCGTGACAACGACGGACGCTACTATCGGTATCCATACTACGGTCCGTACTACCGCCACTACTACCGTCCCGAGTACCGGTCCTACTTCGGGCCGTATCCACCGCTCGCGCCGGTCATCTTCGTGCCGGCGCCGATCGTCGGCGTTGTGGTCGGCACGGTCATCCTCGGCGGGTTCGAGCACCTGCTGGCGCGCGGCCCGTACCACCGGTATTATTACAGGCCGGAGTATCGACCCTATACCGGGTCGTACCATGATGCTTCGGTGAGGCAGGGCGATCCCCACTGGGACGCCCCGGCCTATCGGGATGCGCACCACCAGGGGAGTCCCGGGTACCGGGATCCCGGTCGTCGCGCGCCGGTGCCGCAGAGTACGCCGCGCTGGACCCCGCCATCGCCCCAAAATGCTCCGGCGTATCGCACCCCGAACTGGACTCCGCCGGCGCTTCAGGATCAGCATCGACGCGACGCCCCGGCGTACCACGGTGGCGGGGACGCCGCTCCCATGCCGGGGGGGGATCCCCGGTGGGCGGCCCCGACTCACCGAGACGGCCAGGTCGGTCCCGGGTATCGGGATCCTGGCGGCCGCGGGCCGGCGCCGCAGGGTGCGCCGCGCTGGGCGCCGCCATCGTCACAGAATGCGCCCGCGTACCACAACCCGCGGTGGACTCCGCCGGGGCACCAAGCCGGTCGCCGCGAGGAGGCACCACGGCATTATCGAACCGACCCGCAATGCGGGGATCGGGGGCC
>VBAO01000297.1 GCA_005883865.1 Candidatus Segetimicrobium genomatis | reverse complement strand
CAACCCCACGGCATCGGAGACCACGCGTCAGGCGATCGCCCACGCTCCTCTCGGCGGATGATCGTTCACCATGCAATTGCTGCGTCTCGTCGCGCCGCGCGCAGGACACGAGTCCGTCTGCGTCAAAGCCTGCCCCCGTGGGGGTGGGACGCATGCGCAGGAGAAGCTTCGTGGCGTCGGGCCTCGGCCTCGTCGCCGCGGCCGCTGCCGGGGGAATGCACGGGGCCGCCGGAGACACCGCGGCCAGAGCCGCCCAGAGCGCGCCCGCCGGAGGGCCCCAGGGCAGGTGGCTGAGTCCTGTGCCGGGGCTCGCGCCGATCCCGGAGCCGATGCCGGAGCTGGCCGGGGCGGCGGTGAACGGCAAACTCTACGCTTCCCAGGGTCAACTCCCCGGCTTCAGGCCGGGAGGGCTGATGTACGAGTACGATCCGGCCGGCGATGCCTGGACCAAGATGAAGCCGATGCCTCATCCGTTCCACCACTCGGCGGTCGCCGTCCTCGGCGAGAAGATGTACTTCTTCGGCGGCTTCGTGCTCCCGGAGTCGGGGCCGCCGGGGTGGGTCCCCGTCAACGACGCCTGGGAGCATGATCCGCGCACCGACACATGGCGGGCGCTCGCGCCGATGCCGACGAAGCGGGGGGCGGCCGTGGCCGCGGAGGCGGGCGGGAAGCTCTACGTGATCGGAGGCGCCGGCCCGGTGCCGGGCGCCCCCAACCCGGCGATCCGGCCGGGACAGCCCCAGCGCTCCCTGGACGCCGTGGAAGAATACGATCCGGCGGCGAACAGGTGGCGGGCCCGCGCCCCGATGCCCACGGCGTGCAACCACATGGCCGGAGGGGCGGTGAACGGCAAGGTCTACGTGATCGGGGGGCGGCTGAGCGGAGCGTTCATCATCGCGATGCCGGGGAACACGGCGCTGGTTCAAGAATACGATCCGGCGGCGGACTCGTGGGCGATCAAGGCTCCCATGCCGACGGCGCGCAGCGGGCTCAACGCGGCCGTGCTGAACGGCATCATCTACGTGGGCGGCGGTGAGGTGCAGACGTATCAATACCTGGCGGCGTTTCGGGCCTTCGAAGCGTACGATCCTGCCGGCAACACCTGGTGGCAGCTGCCCTCCATGCCGGCGCCCCGGCATGAGTGCGTGATGGCCGCGCTGGGGACCCGGGTCCATGTGGTGGGCGGGGATGTCCAATCGGCGATCGTCCCGCTCCCCAAGGGCGTCAGCTTCACCACGGATGCGCACCATGCGTTTGAGGTCGCCCCCTGATTGGGGATCCCGCAGAGTCGGGTCATGACGGCCGTGTCCCCCGAGCCCCTGAGCGTCTGTCCCGATCCCGTCCGCATCGCCCGCACGCCGGCCGTGGCGGGGGTGCTCGATCGGACGTTGAGCGGGGTGCCGCTCACCCGAGACGATGCGGTGCTCCTGATCACCTGTCTCGAGCAGGACGTCCCCGCGCTCTGCGCCGCGGCGCGGGCCCTGCGCGCCCGAGGCAAGGGGCGGGTGGTGACCTTCTCGCCGAAGGTCTTCATCCCGTTGACGCGGCTGTGCCGGGACGCCTGCGGCTACTGCACGTTTCGGACCGACCCCCGGTCCGACCCGGCCCTGTACATGACCCCCGAGGACGTCCTGGCCGTGGCGCGCGCGGGGGAGCGGTTGGGATGCACCGAGGCGCTGTTCACCCTCGGGGAGCGGCCGGAGCAGCGATTCCCCGAGGCGCGCCGGTGGCTTGCCGGACGCGGACACCCGAGCACGCTTTCCTACCTGCGCGAGATGGCCGGCCTCGTGCTGCGGGAGACCGCGCTGCTGCCGCACCTCAATCCCGGCACGATGAGCCACCCGGAGATGGGCGCGCTCCGCGACGTCTCCGCGTCGATGGGTCTGATGCTGGAGAGCGTGAGCCCGCGGCTGTGCGGCCCCGGGGGCCCGCACGAGCACGCCCCGAGCAAACACCCTCGGGCGCGCCTGCGCACGCTCGACACCGCCGGCGAGTTGCGCGTCCCCTTCACCACGGGCCTGCTCGTGGGCATCGGCGAGACGCCCGAGGAACGCGTGGAGACCCTCGTGGCCATCCGCGAGGCGCACGCGCGGTGGGGGCACGTCCAGGAGGTCATCGTCCAGAACTTCCGCGCCAAACCGGAAACGCCGATGGCCTCCGCGCCCGAGCCCGGGATGGGCGACGTGATGCGCACGGTCGCCGCCGGCCGGCTCCTGCTCGGGCCCGACGCCAACATCCAGGTGCCGCCCAACCTCACGGCCCACGATTTTCCGCGCTATCTCGAGGCCGGCATCAACGACTGGGGCGGCATCTCCCCGCTGACCATCGATTACGTCAACCCCGAGGCTCCGTGGCCCGCGATCTCGATGCTCCGGGCGCGCACCCAGGCCGCCGGGCTGGTGCTGCGGCCCCGCCTTCCCGTGTACCCCGAGTACCTGCTCCACCGTCCGGAGTATCTCCCCGCGCCGCTCCGCGACCGGCTCCGCGCGGCCGCGGATGGCGACGGGTACGCGAAGGAGGGACGCGCACGCCATGAACACCCCACAGCGTGACCCCGGCGGCTCGCTCGGCGGCCTGCTCACGCAGATCGCCGCGCCGGTCGCGCGCATCCTGGACCGAGCCCTCTCCGGCGCCGATGTCACCGCCGAGGAGGCCGAGGTGCTGCTGCGGGCCTCCGGGCGCGAGCTCCTGGCCACGATGGCGGTCGCGGACGGGCTCCGCTCCGAGGCCGTGGGCAACGTCGTGACGTACGTGGTCAACCGCAACATCAACTTCACCAACGTC
>VBAO01000296.1:877-4110 GCA_005883865.1 Candidatus Segetimicrobium genomatis | reverse complement strand
TCAGGAGAAGATCCGCCAGGGGGACCTTCTGGAGATCCCGGGGATCCGCCGCCTGGTGGAGGACGGCGCGGAGAAGGTCGTGGTGAACAACCTGACCCAGAAGACCACGTTCACCGTGGCCCTGAGCCTCAACCGCCGCGAGCGGGACTACGTCCTCGCCGGAGGCAGGCTCGCCCATACGAAAGCGCATCCGATCGCCTGAGGCGGCCGCCGGGGCCGCATGATGATCGCGTTCTCGACCGGGTCCCTGCACACCTACGGGCTCGCGCGTGTGGCGCACCTGGCGGCCGCGGCCGGGTTCGACGGCCTTGAGCTCATGGTCGACGACCGCTGGGACACGCGGGATGCGACCCATCTCCGTGCGGTCGTCGAGAGCGCCGGAATCCCCATCGTCAGCGTCCACGCCCAGGCCCGGCCCGGGAACCGAGGGTGGGAGGAGGACGAGGTGGCGCGGCTCCACCGGGCGGTCACGCTGGCCCACGCGGTCGGGGCGCGGACGGTCGTCGCGCACCCGCCGTTGCGCTACCGCTGGGTGAGTCTGCGGCACCCGCCCTTCATCACCCTCGCGATGGTCACGCCGTTCCGGCAGAGGTCCCCCTACCGCCGATGGCTCCTGGCGGAGCTGGAATCGTACCAGGCGCGGGAGGCGATCACGATCGCCATCGAGAGCATGCCCAGGCACCGTCTCGGCCCGTGGCTGGTCGACCTGTTCGAGATGAACGAGATCAGGGACCTGAGACGCTTCCCTGCCGTCACGCTGGATACCACGCATGTCGCCACCTGGGGAGTGGACCTGCTCGAGACCTACGAGGTCCTTGCGCACTGCGTCGCGCACGTGCACCTGTCGAACTACGACGGGCGCCAGCACCGCCTTCCCCAGGACGGGTCGCTCGCGCTCGGCCCGTTGCTCGCCGCCCTCCGGCGGCGCGGGTACGAGGGCGCGATCGTGGTCGAGCTTCAGCCTGACGCGCTCGAGGCGGGAGACGAAGGCCGCGTGCGCGGGCGGCTGGCGGAGACCGTGGCGTTCTGCCGCGCGCACTTCATCGCGGACCCCCATCGCCGAGGGATCGATGGGCAGGCCGCCTGGATGAAGGATTCCGCATCTCTAACGTGAATACCCACTCGCGTTTCGGCGGAGGGGGGAGCACGATGCGCAGGTGGGGATCGCCCGCGGTGTCCGCGTTGATCGTCGCCGGCCTCATGGCCGTGGCGTGCGCCCAGGGGACCGGGGGAAGCGCCACTCTCCGCGTCGGACTCGACGCGGACCCGCCCAACATGGATCCCCACCGCTCGACCGCCGCCGTGGACCGTCAGGTCTACCAGAACCTCTTCGACAAGCTCGTCGACACCGACGAGAACCTCCAGATCGTCCCGATGCTGGCGAGCGCCTGGACGATCAGCGCGGACGGCAAGACGGTGACCCTGACGCTGCGCCAGGGGGTGAAGTTCCACGATGGGACCCCGTTCAACGCCGAGGCGGTGAAATACAACTTCGACCGGATGCAGGATCCCAATTTCCCGTCGGCCCGTCGAAGCGAGGTCCTGCCGGTCCAGAAGGTCGCGGTCGTCGACCCGTACACGGTGGCCCTCTCCCTCGAAAAGCCCTACAGCCCGCTCCTGTACGTCTTGACCGACCGGGCCGGGATGATGGTCTCGCCGGCGGAGGCGAGGAAGGCGGGAACGAACTTCGCGCTCCATCCCGTCGGAACGGGGCCGTTCTCGTTCATGGAGAAGATTCCCCAGGACCACATCACGCTGGTGCGCAATCCCGACTACTGGGTCAAGGGACAACCGTATCTCGACCGGATCATCTATCGGCCGTTTCCCAACGATAACGCCCGCGTGGCGAACGTCAAGTCGGGCGACATCGACATCATCAATATTGTGCCGCTGGCGCAGATCAAGGGCCTCAGCCAGGAGGCGAAGCAGCCGGGCGCGCGCTTCAAGCTGATCGAGCACGGCGCGTTTCGCTGGCAGGGGATCTGGCTCAACGTGACCAAGCCGCCGTTCGACAACAAACTGCTCCGCCAGGCCTTCAACGCGGCGATCGACCGGGACGCCATGGCGAACGTCGTGCTTCAGGGCGCGGCGTATCCCGCGTATTCGTTCTTCCCGAACGGCACCCCGGCGCACGATCCGGATTGGAAGGTCCCGCGCCGCAACGTCGCGCTCGCCAAAGAGAAACTCCAGGCCGCCGGGCGGCCCAACGGTTTCGAGGTGACATTGTTGGTCGATCCTACGCTGGAAGGCCAATCGATCGCCCAAGCGACCCAGGCGATGGCGTCGGAGGCTGGGATCCAGATGAAGATCCAGATCGTGGAGTTCGGGACGTTGTTGCACGAGACCGACACGCTGGCGCACCAGGCCGCGGTCCTCGGGTGGAGCGGGCGCCCGGACCCGGACTTCGATATCTATCCGTTCGTGACCCAGTCGGGGATCGGGTCGTTCAATAACGCGGGCTACACGAACCCGCGTGTCCAGACATTGCTGGACGCCGCGCGGCTCCTCAACGACATGAACCAACGGCGACGGGCGTACCGCGAGGTGACCCAGATCCTCGCCGATGACCTGCCGTACATCTGGCTGTATTTCCCCAAAGAGTACAAGATGATGAGCATGCGTGTGCAAGGCTTCATCCATGTGCCCGACGGCATGATGCGGTTCCGAACGGTCCGGCTCGGGCAATAAGCCCCCGGCCGGCCAGGTGGCCGAGGGCGCGCCCGCCCGGCCGTTGACGACGCCGTGATCCGGTTCCTCGTCCGCCGGCTCCTCCAGATGATCCCCGTCCTGTTTTTCGTCAGCGTCATCATCTTCGTCCTCATCAACCTGGTGCCTGGGGACGCGGCCCGGCTGTTCCTGGGCGAGGAGGCGCCCCCGGACGCGCTCGCCGCCCTGCGCCGCGAACTGGGGCTCGACCGTCCCCTCTACGTCCAGTACCTCCGCTGGGTCGGGGGGATGCTCCACGGGGACTTCGGCCACTCATTCAAGGACAACCGGCAGGTCCTGGCCACCGTGCTGCAAAAGGTGCCGGTGACCGCTGAGCTGGCCGCCGCCGCGCTGCTGATCGCCTGGGCGATCGCGATCCCCGCCGGGGTGCTCGCGGCCTGGCGCCGCCGGACGGCCGTGGATTACTTCGCTTCCGCGGGGGCGCTCACCGGGCTCAGCATCCCGAACTTCTGGCTCGGCATCATGCTCATCTACCTGTTCGCCGTCCACCTCCACTGGCTGCCCGC
>VBAO01000296.1:0-858 GCA_005883865.1 Candidatus Segetimicrobium genomatis | reverse complement strand
CATGCCGGCGTTCGTCCTCGGCGTCGTGCTCGCCGCGTTCGTGATGCGTCAGTTGCGGAGCAGCATGCTGGAGGTGCTGAGCGCAGACTATGTGCGGACGGCGAACGCGAAGGGGCTCGGCGAGCGGGCCGTGCTGGTGCGGCATGCGCTGCGGAACGCGGTGATCCCCGTGATCACGGTGATGGGCATTCAGCTGGGGACGCTCCTGGGCGGCGCCGTCATCACCGAGACCATCTTCGCGCTCCCGGGCCTGGGGCGGCTTGCGGTGGAATCGATCTACGGCCGCGACTACCCGATGCTCGAAGGCGTCGTGATCTTCAGCGCGTTCGCGATTCTGGTCATCAACCTGGTGGTGGACATCGTCTACTCGCTGATCGATCCCCGGATCAAGCTGGCCGGAAGGACCGCGTGAGCCTGGCCGTCGAGGCGCTCCCGAGCCTCGGGCGCCGGCCCGCCGGGCGCCGAGGGATCCAGCATCTGGCCCGCCGGTTCGCCCACAACCGCCTCGCGCTCGGGGGGCTCATCCTGTTCGTCCTGGTCCTCCTCACGGCCCTGTTCGCGCCGTGGGTCGCGCCGGCGTCGCCGATCAAGGCCGACTTTGCCGCCTACCTGCAGGCCCCCGGTCCGCGCCACCCGATGGGCACGGACGAACTGGGCCGGGACGTCCTGAGCCGCATCATCTTCGGGGCCCGGGCGTCGCTCGAGGCCGGGATCATCTCGGTCGGCCTCGCCGTCGCCGCCGGGTTGCCCCTGGGGATCGTCGCGGGATTCTACCGCGGCCGGCTGGACGATGTCCTGATGCGGCTCACCGACGCGATGCTCTCGTTTCCTCAGCTCATCCTCGCGCTCGCCGTCGCG